>NZ_JBHYKH010000353.1:0-9515 GCF_042741275.1 Streptomyces sp. NPDC058964 | reverse complement strand
GTCCAGGTCCCACTCGGCGTACCAGTGGGTGTTGTTGAGCCAGGGTCGCGGCGGCACTTTGCCGCCTACGGCCACCAGGTAGAACGTGAACTTGATGTTGCCCAGCGAGCGCCAGTCCGCCACGTTCGTGTTGGCGCCCGCCCGTCCGGCGGCCGCGTTGTCGTACGTCGTCATGACCTCCTGGAAGGACGGCTTCACGTTCGGGTCCGTACCCGTGTAGTGGCGGATCGTCCACTTCTGGTCGCGCAGACTCTTCGACTGGGTCTTCAGGACGCTGGAGATCCTGTGCTTCTTGATATCCTTGATGTGGGAGAGCATGTCGAAGTCCTGCTGCCCCTCGCCGGGCGGGAACTGCTGCTGGGTCATGTACTGCATCAGCTCCCAGGCGTCGTCCTTGGAGTGCCCCGACGCCTCCAGTGCGGCAACCATCTCGCTCGGGGTCTTGGCGGAACGCAGCGCCTCGTCCCCGGCTCGCTGCACCGGGGCGTCCCACAGCCCCGTGCTGCGCTGCACGGCCTCGTCCCGCTCGTCCGAACCGGCCGCGACCGCCCGCTGCGCCACCACGGACGGGGCGGGGGCGGCCCCCCCCCCCACGGCGCCGGCCTGGCCGCTACCTTCTCCGCCCACTTCAAGAAGCTCGGCGGCACGGTGGTCGGCAACGACCACGTCAACCCCGACGCCAAGGACTTCTCGGCCGTCGCCACCAAGATCAAGAACTCGGGTGCGGACGTCGTCTACTACGGTGGGGAGTACCCGGCGGCCGGCCCGCTCAGCGCACAGGTCAAGAAGACGGGCGCTGCGATCCCGCTCATCGGCGGCGACGCGATCTACAGCGACGAGTACCTCAAGCTCACCGGCCCGCGCGGCGACGGCGACCTGGCCACCTCGGTCGGTGCGCCCGTCGAGAGCCTGCCCTCCGCGAAGAAGTTCATCGCGGACTACAGGGCGGCCGGGTACAAGGAGGCGTACGGAGCCTACGGCGGCTTCTCCTACGACTCCGCCTGGGCGATCATCCAGGCAGTGAAGACCGTGGCCAAAGACGGAAAGCTGCCCTCCGACGCCCGCGCCAAGGTCACCGAGGCCCTGCAGAAGGTCACCTTCGACGGGGTCATGGGCAAGGTCTCCTTCGACGAGTACGGCGACGCCACCAACAAGCAGCTCACCGTCTACAAGGTCAAGGGCGGTGCCTGGAAGGCCGAGACCACCGGCACGTTCACCGGCTGACCGAACCCGGTCAGTGGGCGAGCCACGGGCGACCCGGCACGTTTCGTCCTTCCGGGCATGCGGCGGCCGTTCGCCCGCGACGACACGAGGCCGGGATGCCCCGTCCCGCATGGGAGGAGCAACCCGGCCTCGCCGGCACTGCGCCTGCGGGTCGCGCTGGATCTCCTCCAACGACCGCCCGGCGAAGGGGACCTGGAACACCTGGTGTGGCTGATCCACGTCGACGGACAAGGCTCCGGGTCCGGTGGCCGACGCGTAAGACATTTCCTCACGGTCTCACCGGTCGAGACGGCCCGCGGGTAACGGCGGCAGGCCGCCCCGATGGCTCGGCGTGTCAAGACTTCGCCCACACGGGCCATGAACAGCTGGGTACACCGCGGGCCGGAAAAGCCGGGGGGCTGGAGCTGCTCCACGAAACCACCAGTTCTCTCGGGCCGCCTCCATTAGCCTGACTGGTTGTTCGCGCGCTGTGCGGCGCTCGTGGCCAAGGAGGCCGTGCTTCTGTGGTGGCACTGCGGGAGCACGATCCGGAACGGTCGGGGACTACCGGCTGCTCGGTCGGCTGGGCGAGGGCGGGATGGGCGTGGTGTATTTCGCCCGTTCGTCGCGGGGCCGGATGGTGGCGGTGAAGTCGATTCGCGCCGAGCTGGCGGCGGTCACTGACTTCCGGACTCGGTTTGCCCACGAGATCACCATGGCACAGCAGGTCGACGGGGACTGGAAGCGAGGCAAGTCGACCTGATCGAAAGTCTTCGCGGTCCAGGCCCGACAGGGCGTCGTCCATCGGATTGGGACGGCACCGGTACGCACCCTCGCGGCTGCGGCGCCGTCAGGCATGGATGTCGTCGCGCCACAGACGCGCGTGATCTGGCACCAGTTCTGCTTGAAGACATCGAGTTCGATCCCGTTCACAGCCTTCGGCTCACACGGACTGGAGCGAGCTGGTGCCGGTGCTCCAGGCCGCGAGTCTGGAGGGGCACGGCTATGCCTGGGAAGGACGTCGCACGACTTCTCGTGACCCGGCACCTGCCCGATGCGGCGGACCAGTTGCAGCACGATTCCGAGTCGGGGGTGTTCGCCGTGTACTCGTCGAACCGCGAGGGTCCTTGAAGTCCTGGGCGTCCTCATGCGCGATCTGTATCGATCGGCGGAGCGGTTGGATACCTTCCTGGCCTCGGTCGATCCGGTGCTGTTTGACGACTGATCCACGATCTGCTCAACTCCCCCCACTCAGCCCGGCTCCTCTTCTGTCCGCCGTCGACCCCCATCCCCTGGAGCGGGCGGTGGTTCTTGAGCGTCTGCCATCGAACGCTGACCGACTGGCCGAGGTTGATGCCGCGTTCCGTAGCAGCTCATGGGGTCGGAGGAGGGGCGTTACAGACCAGGCCCGAGTGACAGGCGTCCCGATAGGAGGACTCGTAGGCGCGTTCACCACGCGCCTTCACGCCCGTCAGGATCCCGCAGATGGCAACGGACAGCACGAGCTGACTGATGGCGACCGTGCGCACCCCGCGGGCCCCGGCTACGGCAGCGGCAACCAGGGCGGCGGCCGGTACGAATACGGCCTTCTGCAGGTAGGGGCCCGGCGGGGCGCCATAGTGCTGCGGGTCCCAGGACCAATAGGACGAAGCCCAGGACAGCCAGATCAAGGCAAGGACTGCCAGTTCGACGACGGCCAGGGCCGCGGCTGTGCCCCGACCAGTTCGCTTGGTGTCTGTACTCACTCAGAGACAGTCGCTCGGGCAGGCGCGCGGTGTCATGAGTGTCCGTACTCAAACGCAAGCGATGGCAGCCAGGAGCAGTCCTCAAAGCTCCGTGGCAGGGGGGCGATGATCAGTGGCACAGGACAACAGGGCAGGGGAGCGTGGTGAGTATCGACGACGTCCCGCGCTCCCTCGGCGCTGACCGGGCCGCGCTCGCCCCGGCCCCGTCCTGGTGGCCGGGCGGGAAGCGTCCGCGCGGCTCGCCCCGCCCCCGCCGCCGTGCCGGCTGGGCCAGCCTCAGGGCACGCGTCGCTTTGCGCCGCGCTGCAAGGCCGCCGTGGGGCAGGCATCCGAACCGGAAGACGTTGAGGTCGACAAGCAACGGCTCGGCGTCGCAGAGGCGTTGATCCGCTGGGCGCGGCCACCAGAACCGATGATGCGGCGAAGGAGCGTACGCAAACGTTTGCCCCGGGTGCGGGAGGGTGCGGCTGTCTTGTCACTGGCTGCGCTTGGCGTTCCAGACCAGGATGGCCACGATTGCGACGATCAGGATGAGGACCCATAGCCAGACGTCGGCGCCGCCGCCGGATCCGGAGCTCCCGTAGTGGTGGTAGCCGCTGGAATAGCCGCTGTGATGGCTGCTGTGGTAGCCGCCGCGGCCGCGGCCCAGGGCGAGTACGTCGGTGGACGAGAAGGGCCTTGGGGCAGTGACAGGCATGCTCATAACCGGGACTTTAGGTGAGCATTACATGGCGTGAGCATGCTCGTTGCGCGCCTGTGACGAAACCTCCGCTCCCTCGGCACACGCGGCGTCAGTCCGCCCCGAATGTCCGGCCGGTTGGCGGATCACGACCCTCGACGCCAGAGCCCCGCGTTTTCACCTCCATCAGCGGTGGATAATGACGCGCTGCCGTCTGCGGACACCGGACGTATCGTCCCTCTTACGGGTGATGCCAGCTGCAACTGGTCCGGTATTGGAGCTGCCGGAGCTGCCCTCTCGTCGCTGCCGGTTCTGCTGTCCGGCGCCATCGGCAGTCGGTACGGCGTGCTCGACGCAGCTGCTGCCCTGCACGGTGTCAGCCGACAGGGACCGGTCGGGTACGTACCGGCGCGGTCCTGAATGCCAGCGCAGGCCCGGGCTGAAGCAGCTTCGGGCAGCCACGGAGATCACCGGTCGGTGTTGCAGGGGGAGGTGAAGCGTACAGCTCGCGGCGCTGAGCGGGATCTCCCAACGGATCGCTACGCCCTGAGCTCGAGTTCTGCTGCAAGCTGCAAGCTGCAAGCTGCAAGCCGCAAGCTGCAAGCCCTGTCAGCGCACATGAGCGTGAGGTGATCACCGACTCCTGCTGACTCGCCGGGCCGGGACGACCGCTCCAACCGCTCCCTGAACAAAGAGTGGGTGGACATCTCCAACACCACCCGCCGGGCCGTGAACCTGGGCGGGTGGACGCTGTCGGACGAGGACGGTTACACCTACACCTTCCGCCACTTCCGCCTGGACGGCCGCGCGACCGTCCGTGTCCACAACGGTGAGGGCCGTGGCCGGGACACGGACGTGTTCCAGGACCGGCGCCACTGCGCAACGACCACGGGCGGTTCGTGGACGACGCTTCCTGGGGCCGCCACCATCGTGACGGCGACGACCGCCACGACGGCGACGACCGCCACGACCGCCACGACGGCGGCGGCCGGCACGGCGGCGGTGACCACCGCGGCGGTGGGGACGTGGCGGCCTCCGTCGCTGACGGGCGTGCGGGTGCCTTCAGTCGGTAACCCCGGCAGCCGCATTTCGGCACCCGTGCAGGCGGTGTGCTCCACCTGGTGCGAGAGGCGGGGCGCACCACCGCTTCCCGGTGTCTGCGCTGGGTTCCTGTTTTTGGCCCGTCGCCTTTCCCCGCGGCGGCGGGCCGCCTGTGGGGGATCAGGGCCGGACGGTTCAGGGCCGGACGTAGGTCTGTAGTACACCGGCCCGTCGACGGTGAAACCCTGGGCGCTCGCAGCGCCGCTCGTACGAGCCGGCCGCCCCTGCAGCGCGGGGCACGACGATTCCCCGCAGCAACCCATTGCGAGGCCCGGCCATACGTACCGCTGGGGCCGGTCGCCCCAGGTGGCGTCCACGAGGTTCCAGCGGCCCGGCTTGGCGCCCTCAACGAAGCGCAGGCTGTTGCCGTCGGCAACCAGCGGCTTTCCGGTCTCGCGGTCCCTCTGCCAGATCTGGTAGTAGTCGCCCATGTCGTAGAAGGTGACCGGGGCGCCCTTCGAGCCGACCGGCTTCACCCACCCGTTGCTGGAGTCGACGCACTTGCCCCTGCTGGTGACACGTGGAGCGCCGCCCCGAGAGGCGGCGCTCTGCTTGACAGGCGGTGCTCAGTCATCCCGTACGTCCTGAGTGAGCTCTTTCGAACCTGAACTCTGCGAGAAACGGACTGACAGGGGCCCGTGATGGGCGAGACTCCGGCCGCGCGTGATCACGTGGAGACTCCGTCCGGGCTGCTGCAGTAGGTTCGGCGCCATGCCGATGACGCAACGGCCGCTGGACAGCGACCTGGTGGACCGCATGATCTCCCTCGCGGACCTGCCGTGGAGCCGTCGGGCGCACGAGGAGGCCTTCGTACGCAACGGCTGGCACATGGAGGGGGACGACGGCGAGATCGTCGTCGGATGGTTGGACGTGTGGCCGATCGCCGGGGAGGAGGGTGTGGACGACTGGTGGCTGCTGCTCGGACATTGGCCGGGCTGCCAGGAGGGGCCTGACGTCGTGTGTGAGCACCGGGAGTGCCGTGCGGACTGCTCCGTGCTCATGCCGTTCGCCTACTTCGCGGACCCCGACAGTCCCGAGGAATGGGAGCGGGTACAGGGTCCGTTCTTCGCCCGCGCCGACTGCCTGCCGCAGGCGTCGGCGGCGGACTTCGAGGCCGAGTACCGACGGGCGGGGGAGCTGTTGCGGGCGCGGCTGGGCGAGCCGCTCACGACACCCCCGTACCGGCCGGACGGCGCCGAGAGGTTCGAGGTGTGGGAGCGGGGCGGGTCCTGGGTGGTGCTGCTGATGGAGCCCGACCCGGTCTCGTACCGCGCCTACGACCAGGCGGCCGTGGAGGTCCGTCCCCGGATGTGAGTGCACTCGTCATGATTGAGCATTCAACCAGCTTGTGCCCGATAAGGTGGCATGCTGAACCGGAGAGCCTAGGTGTCCGGGGAGAGGACGGCCAGTTGGCCGTTGTCGGCGCGCCCCGCCTGGTCGGTGCGCGCCAGGCCGACGAGGATTCGCCCGTCTGGCGCGACGCGGACCGGGCAGCCGGGTGCGTCGAGCGGGATGCGGTCAACCACGTCGTCGGTGGCGGTGTCGATCACTGGCATGGTGGCCGTGGGGCGGCTTGTGACACCGCTGTCGTAGTGCAGTGCCATGCCCGCCACATAGGCCCGCCCTCCGTCCGGCGAAGTGGCAACCTCTTCAGCGCCATAGGGGGCGGGTATGGCCCGGTGAGTTCACAACGGACCAGATCAAGGACAGAGATGAAGGAGGTCCCCTTGTTGGTGGCGTATCCCTTCCGGCCGTCGGGTGTGATCGCGAACCAGTGAGGTCCTCGGGCGCCGACCTCGATCCGCCCGGTCGGCTTGCGAGTGATCGTGTCCAGCGCGATGACCGCGCCCCCGCCTGCGGGGCCAGCCTCAACGGTGGCGTAGAGGCGGTGTCCGCCGGCGTCTAGGGCGAGGCCGTGAGGTGCTTCCTCTGGTGCGAGCGAGATGACGTCGACGAGTCCTTGGCGGAACGGGTCGATGACGGAGATCCAGTGGGTTTTCTCGCCCGGGTTCGTGTAGACGCCAGAGCGGTAGGTGTGGGAGACATACAGCAGGTTGGCTGCCCCGTCGGCGATGAGTTCGTGCTGCTGGGCGGGCACCGTGAGGTCGCCCATCGGCTCGTAGGCAAGGCCGTCGAATAAGCGGTCGGCCTCACCGGTCGAGGTGACGACGGCCATCACGGGCCGCCTGCCAGCGGGACTATTCATCACTGCTCACCGCGGCGCTCGGCCGGTCGATGAATTCGATGACCTCGTCATTGGGTCCGTACACGAAGGCCGCCTGGAAGGTCATGGGGGCATCGCCTGCGGTTGTGATGGTGACTGGTGCACCCATTGGGCGGGCGCCCGCCCTGAGCGCCCCCTGGAACAGTGCGGGGACGTCGTTGGTGCGGACGGTGAAGTGGACCAGTGCGGTCACCCGGCCCCGCGGCGTCGCTGGGACGCCTCGCGGGGTCCAGGGGCTGCGGGGAACCGCCCGGTGGGGTCGACACGGCATCGAACAACTCGATGAGCCGGTCGTCGCCGGCGTTGAGGAAGACGGCTCGGTGCACCGCTCCCGGCACGCTCCACCCCTTGACGAAACGGAACCCCAGGCCACGGGTGTAGAAGTCCACCGAGGCGCCGAGATCGTAGGCGCGGATGGCTATGTGGCCCAGTCCTCGATTAAGGGTCTTGATGGTCATGTGCATTGACCCACCGGGTGTGGAAGGTGCCGGGGCGGTTGGTGCGCTACTGCCGCGATCGGCTGTTGCCGTCGGCTACCGCACGGTCACCGGCACTTCGTGTCCTAAGCGGGACACCCGGCGGCGCGGGAAGGGAGACGGCCCCACTGGGGATGCCGTTGCGCCTCACGGGGTGAGGGAAGTGAGGGTGCCTCCTTCGACCTTCAGCGCCGCGCCAGTAGTGGCCGAGGCCCGGTCGGAGCTGGTGAAGAGGATGAGATCGGCCACCTCGGAGGGCTGGATCAGCCGCCGGATCAGGGACGTCGGACGGAACCGTGGATGTGCAGGGCTGGAGGAAACCGAGAACTCCTGGCAGCCGTGCACGGGCGGATGGTGACGTGCCGAACCGTTACGGCGCGTCGTACCTGCTCGTGGCGCTCTGCACGGGGCGGATAACCGCCCTGCCGGAGCCGAGGTCAACAGAGCTGGCCCGGAGGACAAGTTGGAGCTCCCGCTCCTGTTGCACATGTCGCTGTGACGGATGGAAGAGCTCGCCCCATGCCTCAGCAGTGGATGCTCCGCCGCCAGCCGACCCACGTAAAGAGGATCAATGAACTGCCGCCCTCCGGGATCTTCACCATCGAAGGCCGTAAAGCACCACGCGAACGCGACGATCGGACTCAGTGATCGCCGAAGAAGATCTCCCGCACCTCTCGGATCGCGTAGTACACCAGCACATAGCCGGCGGCCGGGTCCGCCCACCACAGGTCGGCGAGAGCGTTGAGGACCAGGCCGATCAGCACTGCGGCGGCCAGCAGACCGTCGATCAGGGTGACCCGGCCCTCCGTCGTCAGTACCGGGTTGGCGAGGGCGGCGCCGGTGCGGGCCTTGCCGAACGCCAGGAAGAACATCACCACCGCGGTTGCCGCGGTCCACGCAATCCCCAGCGGTGAGTGATGTGGCCGGAAGCCGCTGATCAGTACCCACGTCGACTGCATCAGCAGATACACCGCCAGCAGCGCGAAACCGACACCAATCAGCCGCAGGGCACGACGCTGCCGTTCCTCACCAGTGCCGCGAAGCTCCCAGATCACCACCGTCGAGGCGCCGATCTCGATCAGGGAATCCAGGCCGAAACCGGCCAATGCCACCGAGTTTGCCGCAACTGCCGCGACGGCTAGCACCATGATGCCGATCAGGTTCCAGCCCAACGTCACGTACTCAAGCACCAAGCCCCGGCGCAGCGGAGCCTGGCGGGAGGTCTCGTTCACGTCACTCACCAGGCGAGTCTCTCAGCTGTGCCGCAGGGCCAGCAGCCCGGGCCAACTCCCTGATCGTTAGGGAGACGCCGGAAGCAAGCACAAGCGAGTCGTGTGCGCGGCGAAAGATTGGCGCTCTGCTGGTCTTCCTCTCTCTGTTTGCTGGGCTGTCTCTCAACTGCGTGTTCCTAGGGTCGTTGTCGTCCCCCGGAGGTCCGGCTCTACAGACTTCCGAACCCGCTAGTGATCCCCCAGTGTTTGGAGACACCCTGATGCGTGCTCTGCCCCGTCGTGCCCTGCTTGCCGCTCCGTCCGCCGTGCTGATGTTCGCGCTGGTCGCCTGCGGCGACGGGTCCGACTCCGATTCCGGCAGCTCGAAGGCCGCGGACACTCAGCAGTCGGCTCAGAGCGCGGGCGGTGCCGATGCGGCGGGTGAAGCCGCTGGCGACACCGATGACGAGACCGAGCCGCCGCTGACCGGTGACATCAAGCAGAAGGCCGAGGCCGCCGCGATCGCCGCGTACCCGGGCACCGTCGTGAAGTCCGAAGAGGACGCGGAGAAGCCCGGCATGTACGCGGTGGAGGTAAAGCAGAAGGACGGCACCTCTGTCGAGGTCTACCTCGACAAGTCCTTCAAGGTCACCGACACCAAGAAGGAGGGCACCGAGGAGACCGAGGACGCCAGTTGACGGACGCGGCCTGAGCTGCCGGAAGGGACAAGCAGTGCCGACCGAACCCGAGCACATCTCAGCGCCCCGCGCGGGCATGGATGAGACGGCGATCCTGCCTACGGCGCCGGACGCGCAGGCACCGGGCGGCTACGGTGGCCGCTTCGCGGACGACGCCTTCGACTACCCTTCGGCCGCG
>NZ_JBHYKH010000352.1:1400-9535 GCF_042741275.1 Streptomyces sp. NPDC058964 | reverse complement strand
GGGGTGCTTCCGGCGGGCGTGGCTGTCTGGGCTGCCCGCGCGCGCAGTCGGGCGAGTGGTGCTGGTGGGGGTCCGCGGTCGGCGGGTGGTGTCTGCTCGCCCGCCCGGGCCGGCGACTACGCGAGGGCTATTCGACCGATAGTGATCATCTCTTTCGTACGACGACGAAGTCGGCGAGCGCCGCGAACCGGTCCCGGACCGGGGCGGGCATGTCGACGGCGTCGAGGGCCTCGATGGCGATGGTGTACTGCCGGCGCGCCTCTTCGGCGGTCCACTCGCGGCCGCCCGCCTCCTCGATGAGGGCGGCGCGGGCGGCGAACTCCTCCTCGGAGAAGTTCTCGAAGTCGCTGCTCTTGGCGTCGGCGGCGAGCATCTCGCCGAGCCGCTCGGAGGCGGAGCCGCCCGCCGCGAGCGCGGCCACGACCGGCAGGGACTTCTTGCGCTGGCGCAGGTCGCTCCAGGTCTGCTTGCCGGTGGCCTCCGGGTCGCCCCAGATGCCCAGCAGGTCGTCGACGGCCTGGAAGGCGAGACCGAGGTGGTAGCCGTACTTCTCCAGCGTGTCGGCGGTGTGCTCGTCGGCACCGCCGAGCACCGCGCCGATGGAGCTGGCGCAGGCCAGCAGGGCGCCGGTCTTGTTGCCCTCCATCTCAAGGCACTCCTCGACGCTGACGCGGTCGCGGTGCTCGTAGGAGATGTCCTGCGCCTGACCGTCGATCAGGGCGCGGGTGGCGGTGGTCAGCCGGCGGGTGGCGCGGCCGGCCTCGACGGTGCCGAGCTCCAGGAGGATCTCGTTGGCCAGGGCGAACAGGGCGTCGCCGACCAGGATGGCCTGGGCGGGGCCGTGCACCTTCCAGACGGTGTCGCGGTGGCGGCGCTGCTCGTCGCCGTCCATCAGGTCGTCGTGCAGGAGCGAGAAGTTGTGGACCAGCTCCACCGCGACCGCGCCGGGGACGCCGACCTCGGGCGCGGCTCCGGTGACCTCCGCGGAGAGCACGGCGAGGGCGGGGCGCACGGCCTTGCCGCCGTCGCCGTCCGCGGGATTGCCCTGGGCGTCGATCCAGCCGAAGTGGTAAGCGGCGACCGTGTCCATCGGAGGCGCCAGACGGTCGACTGCCGCCCGCAGCACCGGCGTGGCCAGGGTCCGGCCGCGCTCCAGGAGCGTGGTCACGTCCACCGCGTCGGCAGCCGTCTCGGCCGGGGGCACAGTGGGCACAGTCTCTCCTCTTGTTGCGGTACCGGGGGTGCGGGGGCCCGCCGCCTGCTGATCGGTCATCAGGCCGCCTCCTCGAACTCGAAGAGGTGACCGGGGCGGGGCCGGCCCAGGGCGCCGAGCGCGGCGTCGGCCGCGCTCACTCCACTGCGGACCGCACTCTCCATGGTCGCGGGCCACCCTGTGGCGGTCCACGCTCCGGCCAGGTACAGGCCGGGGGCCTTGGTGCGGGCGCCGGGCCGCAGCCGCCCGACGCCCGGGGTGGGGGCGAACGTCGCCGTGCGCTCCCGGGTCACGAAGAAGTCCTCCACGCGCGCGCCGCGCGCGGCGGGCAGCAGCCGTTCCAGCTCGGGCAGGTAGCGCTCGCGCAGGACGGCTACCGGCTCGTCGATCTCGTCCTGCGCGGCCGACTGGGACAGGGCGAGGTACTGACCGTCCCTCAGCCCGGAGGCCGCGGTGCGGTCGAAGACCCACTGCACCGGGGTGCCCAGGGCCGCGAAGAACGGCTTGGCGAGCACCTTGCGGTCGTAGACGACATGGATGTTGAGGATCGGCGCGGTGCCGATGCCGAGCAGGTTCTCGGGAACGTCCAGCGCGCCGGTCGGCAGCAGGTCGTGGGTCTCGCGCGGGGGTACGGCGAGGACGACGATGTCGGCCCGCAGCGTCTCGCCGGGAACCTGAACGCTCCAGGTCCCGTTTTCGTTGATGGAGACGGAGGTGACGCGTGTACGGACCTCGGTACGGACGCCCGCGGAGTCGAGCGCCTTGCGGGCGAGGCGGTCATGCAGTTCGCCCAGCGGGACGCGCGCCCAGCCGATGTCGGCCGCGCCCGGGTCGGACAGCAGACCGGTCTTGAACACCATCGCGGCGAGCCCCAGCGAGGCGTCGCCCGCGACCGCGTTGAGGGTGGCGACCCCGACCAGGTCCCACAGGGCCTCGACGGCACGCGCCGACTGACCGTGCCCGGCCAGCCAGCTGCCGAAGTCCTGTGAGTCCAGGGTCGGATCGGCGAGGTCGAGTCCCTTGAGTGCGAGCGCGGCACGCCCCACGCCCGCCCGCTCGGCGAACGAGAGGTGCGGGTACGTGGCCAGGCTCCGGCCGAGGTGCAGGGGTACGGGCAGCGGGTCGCGCCGCAGCCTGCCCAGCCGCCGTCCCTCGGGCTTGGCGACGTCGAGAACGGGCACGTCGAGACGATCCTGCAGTGGCGCCAGCGCCGCACCCTCGATGCGGTCCAGGAACCATCGGTAGGCGGTGCAGCAGCGCAGATAGACGTGCTGGCCGTTGTCGACGGTCAGGTCGCCGCGCCGGAAGGAGAAGGCGAGCCCGCCCAGGCGCGGCCTGCCTTCGAGCAGGGTGACGCGGACGCCCGCGTCGGCGAGGGCGAGTGCCGCCGTGGTCCCGGCCAGCCCGCCGCCGACCACGACGGCGCTGCGTTCCGTGCCCGCCGGGGTGTCGGCGTGTGGCTCCTCGGGCCGCGTGCCGTCCTTCATCGTGCGTCCTTCCGTGCGCGTCCGCCGTGCTGGTTGAACAGTGCACGGCAGGCCGTCGCAGTCAGGGACGCCGCGCCGCACCGGAGGGTTGCGTGCCGCTTTTCTCCGGTGCAGTCACCTTGGGCCGTATTGTCCATCAGGCGCGCCTCCTGACGGTCCGCCGGGTCCCGTGCCGACGGGTGTCCAGTCCGGACAGACCGCGCACGGCGACGTAGGCCTTCTCACGCCCGGGCAGCGAGACCCGGCCGCGCAGCACGGCCCCGGGGTCGCGCTCGATGCGGTCGAGCAGACGGCGGTAGATGCCGGCCATGGCGGCGACACAGGCACCGCTGCGCCGGTCGAGCATGGGGAGCAGCCGGTAGCCCTCGGCGAAAAGGGCGCGGGCCCGACGCACTTCGAAGTGCACGAGGCCCGCGAAGTCGGAGCCCTCCGGTGGCGTCGGCCCGTTGAATCCGGCCGAGCAGCCGAATTTCGCCAGGTCGTCGGCCGGCAGATAGGTGCGGCCGCCCTCGGCGTCCTCGCGGACGTCTCTGAGGATGTTGGTGAGCTGCAGGGCGAGGCCGAGCGTGTCGGCGTACTCGGGTGCGCGCTCGGCGCCGCGCGCCCCCGGTTCCGTGCCGAAGACGCCGAGCGAGAGCCGCCCGATGGCGCCGGCCACGCAACGGCAGTAGACCTTCAGGTCGTCCCAGGTCTCGTAGGTCTCGCCGCGTACGTCCATCAGAACGCCGTCGATGAGTTCGTCCAGGCCGCCCAGCGGGATCGGGAAGGCCTTGGCGGCGTGCGCGAGGGCGACGGCGACCGGGTCGGTGTCGTCCTCGCCGACCGCACCCTCGCGGACCCGGCCGAGGAGCGCCCGGGTGTCCTCGAGCCGTGCGACCTTGACCTCGTCCGCCAGCACGCCGTCGCCGATGTCGTCGACGCGCCGGGAGAAGGCGTACAACGCCGACATCGCACGACGCTTGGGCGCCGGCAGCAGCCTGATGCCGTACGCGAAGTTACGGGCCTGCTGCCCGGTGACGGCCTCGCAGTAGCTGTAGGCGGCGAGTACCGGTGCGGACACGTGTTGTTCCGACTCCACGGTCCGGATCACCCCTCTCCTCGCAGAATCACGCCCACCTCGCGCAGCAGCTGTACCTTGCCGGGCTTGGGCGGGCCGGGAAGTACGTCGTATTCGGCGGGGGGGGGGGGCGGGCGGGGGCGCGCGCGCCCCCCCCCCCCCCTCTCCCCCCATAAACCCGCCCCCCCCGCGCAGCAGGTGTCCGTGGCGGGGTTGGGGGGGGCGGGTATTTAGGTTTTTTGGGGGGGGGGCGATCGCCCCGATCGCCGCCCTTCCCCCCGCCACGAACCCTGCGAGCAGCAGCCTCAGCCTGCCGTGGACGCTACCCACCAAAGGGGCGCCTTCATTCAGGAGATCGCGGGCGCGTTGTGCTTCGTGTGCAACCAGTGCGCGCACCGGTGCACCCGCGGTGTTCGTGGCGAGATCCGCCTCCTGGACCTGAAAGCGTTTCATGTCCTCGGCGGGCAGATAGATCCGGTCGCGGCCGAGGTCCTCGGCGACGTCCTGGAGGTGTTCGACGATCTGGAGCGCCGTGCAGACCGAGTCGGAGAGGCGGATCCGCTCGGGGGACGAGGTGCCGGTGACGGAGAGGACGAGGCGGCCGACGGGGTTGGCGGACAGTTCGCAGTAGGCGAGCAGGTCGTCGTACGTCTCGTACCGCGTGACGAGCTGGTCCTGGCGGTTGGCGGCGATCAGGCCGAGGAAGGGGCCGGGGGTCAGCGAGCAACGCCGGACGGTGGTCTGGAGGCGGCGCAGGATCGGGTGGCGCGGAGTGGAGTCGAACACACGGTGCAGATCCGCCTCGAAGGCGTCGAGGAGGCGGAGACGGTCCTCGGCCTCCTCGGCCGACACGCCGAGCAGGCGGGCGTCGGCACCGCCGGGTGCGAGGTCGCCGTCGCCGATGTCGTCGACGAGCCGCGCGAAGCCGTAGACGGCCATGAGGTCGTCGCGCCAGGCCTTGGGCAGGAAGAACGGGGCCACGGGGAAGTTCTCGTCCGCGGCCTTGTCGAGCGTGCCGCGCTCGGGATCCCCGGTGCGCGGCATCTCCGTTGCCGTCACCGTACGCTGCCCGTGGCGGGGACGGCACATGCTGCGTTGAGCTGGGGAGTTTCCGTAGCCATTGCCGTCACATCTCCCGTTCTACACTGCCGACCCAATGCTCACTATTTCGGACACGCCGCCCGCCGTCCGCAGGGCGGCCCTGGCGGTGGGTGTCGCGCATTATCGCCCCACTTGCCGCTTTCCGGGACCGGTACAGCTTACGTTGTACAACGCAGCGTGGTCCGTCGGGGTGTCCCGCACATCACAACAACACACCGATTGGCGTCAAGATTCCTAAGGGAAGCCGGAGTTGACGTTTCCTTTGCAGACGCAGGGCCCCACCGGAAAGGTTCCGGCGGGGCCCTGGACGAACCGGGCTACTTGCCCGTGAACTTCTCGTACTCCTTGAGCACCTCTTCGGTCGGCCCGTCCATGCGCAACTCGCCGCGCTCCAGCCACAGGACACGGTTGCAGGTGTCGCGGATGGACTTGTTGTTGTGACTGACCAGGAACACGGTGCCGGCTTCCTTGCGCAGTTCCCGGATGCGTTCCTCGGAGCGCTTCTGGAATTTGCGGTCGCCGGTGGCCAGGGCCTCGTCGATCATCAGGACGTCGTGGTCCTTGGCGGCGGCGATGGAGAATCGGAGACGGGCGGCCATGCCGGAGGAATAGGTGCGCATGGGCAGGGTGATGAAGTCGCCCTTCTCGTTGATCCCGGAGAAGTCGACGATGTCCTGATAACGCTCCCTGATCTGCTCACGGGACATGCCCATGGCGAGCCCGCCCAATATGACGTTGCGCTCACCGGTGAGGTCGTTCATCAGGGCGGCGTTGACGCCGAGCAGGGAGGGCTGGCCGTCGGTGTAGACCCGGCCCTGCTCCGCGGGCAGCAGGCCGGCGATGGCGCGCAGCAGGGTGGACTTGCCGGAGCCGTTCGATCCGATCAGGCCGATGGCCTCGCCGCGGTAGGCGATGAAGGAGACGCCCCGCACGGCGTGCACCTTGCGCACACCGCGCTCCTCGCCGCGCTTGAGGATCCGGCTGAGCGCCGCGGTCGCGCTGCCCTTGCCGGTCTTGGCACCGTTGACGCGGTAGACGATGTGCAGGTCGTCCGCGATGACGGTGGGGCGGGTGTCCCGGGTCTGCCCGGCGTGCTGCTCAGCCACGGCCGTACCTCTCCTCCGCCTTCCAGAAGTACACGAAGCCGCCGAGCGCGAACAGCACGGCCCAGCCGCCCGCGACCGCCCAGACGTGGGCGGGGAGGTTCCCGGCGCCGTACCCCTCGATGAGCGCGAAGCGCATCAGGTCCATGAAGATCGCGGCCGGGTTGTACTGCAGCACGTTCGCCAGCCACCGGGGCTGGTCCGCGAGGAAGACCGGGATGGAGAACATCACGCCGGACATGTACATCCACGTCCGCATGACGAACGGCATGAGCTGCGCCAGGTCCGGGGTCTTCGCGCCCGCCCGCGCCATGATCAGCGCGAGGCCCGTGTTGAAGAGGAACTGGAGCGCCAGGATCGGCACGATCAGCAGCCAGGACAGGTCCGGGTAGCTGCCGAACCCGATGACGACGACGAAGAGGACGAGCATCGAGAACAGCAACTGCTGGAGCTGCTGCAGGGCGAAGGAGACGGGCAGCGAGGCACGTGGGAAGTGCAGGGCCCGGACCAGGCCGAGGTTGCCGGAGATCGCGCGGACGCCGGCCATGACCGAACTCTGCGTGAAGGTGAAGACGAAGACGCCCGTGACCAGGAAGGGGATGTACACGTCGTGCGACATGCCCCGGCTCGCCTTGAGGATCAGGCCGAAGATGAAGTAGTACACGGCCGCGTTCAGCAGCGGTGTGGCCACCTGCCAGAGCTGGCCGAGCTTGGCCTGGCTGTACTGGGCGGTCAGCTTCGCCTGGGAGAAGGCGAGGATGAAGTGGCGCCGCCCCCAGAGCTGACGGACGTACTCCGCGAGGGACGGCCGGGCACCGCTCACGGCGAGCCCGTACCTGGCGGCGAGCTGGGCCGCCGTCAGTCCCTCATCGGGCGACGGAGCCGCGGTCACCGCGACCCCGCCGTCATGCGTTGTCTCACTCACGGGGGAAAACTTTCGTCTTCGAGTTCGTCTTCGAGGCCGCCCTCGCGTGCGCTTCGCGCCGCGCGACGTCCCAGGGTCGAGCTTGTCAGATCACAGGGGGACGGCCCAGTCGGGTCAGCCGCCACACCGTACGCCACTTCATCGGCCTGCGGGGACCGCACGGAGTCGCCCAGCCCTCCCTGAACCCGCCGAACCAGGCCTTCAGGGCCGGGCGCGAGGGGCGGCGCAGCAGGGTGAGCAGCAGCCAGACCCCGAGATAGACGGGGACCAGCGGGGCGGGAAGGTTGCGGCGGGCCAGCCAGACGCGGTTGCGGGCGACCATGCGGTGGTAGACCGCGTGCCGCGAGGGCGCGGTCGTGGGGTGGTACAGCACCATGTCGGACCGGTAGTCGATCATCCAGCCCGCGTCGAGGGCCCGCCACGCCAGGTCGGTCTCCTCGTGGGCGTAGAAGAACTCGTCCGGAAGGCCGCCGACCTCGGCGAAGACCCGGGTGCGGACGGCGTTGGCACCGCCGAGGAACGTGGTGACCCGGGAGGAGCGCATCGGGTCGGAGGCCCGCAGCCGCGGGACGTGCCGGCGCTGGGTGACGCCGGTGTCCGGGTCGGCGATGCGGAAGCTGATGATGCCGAGCTCCGGGTCGGCGGCGAAGGCCTGCCGGCACAGTTCGGCGGTGTCGTACTGGGCGAGGAGGCCGTCGTCGTCGAGGAAGAGCAGTACGTCGACGTCGCGGCCGCCGGGGCCGAAGGCCTCGATGCCGACGTTGCGCCCGCCGGGGATGCCCAGGTTCTCGGGCAGCTCCAGGGTCCGCACGCCCTCGGGGACCTCCGGGACGGGCGAGCCGTTGCCCACGACGACCACCTCGACCCGGTCGCCGTCCTGCTTGGCGACCGAGTCGAGCAGGGCGCGCAGCTCGTCGGGACGGTTGCCCATGGTGATGACGACCGCGCCGACCTTCAGGGAAGACGTCATGCCGGTCACCGCAGCCTGCTCGACGCGAGGACGGACACCAGGTGCAGGACCGTCTGCAGCAGCGCGACGGCCGCGAGTACGGCGGTGCCGAGCCGGGTGAAGAACAGGTCGCCCCGGATCTGGTCCGCGATCGCGAGGACCAGGATCAGCAGGGACGCCTCGATCCCGAGGATGATCCGGTGGAACTTGAGCGCGGCGGCGGGCCGCGCGGGGCCCCCCCCGCCCGGCTTTCGCGGGGGGGGCGCCGCCGCCCTCACAGGGGGGGCGGCCGCCGCGGGG
>NZ_JBHYKH010000352.1:0-1391 GCF_042741275.1 Streptomyces sp. NPDC058964 | reverse complement strand
CTCGATCCCGAGGGTGAGCCGGTGGAACTTGAGCGCGGCGGCGGCCCGGCGGGCCAGCGCCATGCCGGATGAGCGCGGTTCGGACGCGGCCTCCTTGACGGGGGGCAGGCCGCCCTGGTGGCGCGCGACGCCCACCAGGTCGGTCTCGGCCTTGATCAGGATCGCGCCGAGAGCGGCCAGCGTGCCGAGGAAGGCCCACAGCCAGTCGACGCGCCCGGAACCCCACAGGTCCGCGGCCCGCAGGCCGAGGCCGACGAGGACCGCGGCGTCCGTGAGGTAGGCCCCGACCCGGTCCAGGTAGACCCCACCGAGGGAGTACTGCTTCTTCCACCGCGCGATCTCGCCGTCGACACAGTCCAGCAGCAGGTAGAGCTGGACCATCACGACGCCGAGCACGGCGCCCGCGATCCCCGGCACCAGCAGGGCCGGGGCGGCGAGGACACCGCAGACGGTCATCAGGTAGGTGAGCTGGTTGGGCGTGACCCTGGTGTTCACCAGGTAGCGGTCGACCCGCAGGGACACCTCGCGCATGTAGAGGCGTCCCATCCAGTGCTCACCGCTGCGCCGGTCCTTCACCCCCGGGGGATGAACGACCGGACGGAGTTCAGCTACCGATGGCCTTGACATAGTCGGCGTAGAAGTCCTTGATCTGCTGGGGCTTGAGGTCGAGGTGCTCGAGGATCGTGTAGCGGCCTGGCCGGGTCTGCGGGGCGAACTCCACGACCCGGACGAACTCGTCCACGGTGAAGCCGATCTCCTCCGGCAGCACGGGCAGCCCGTGCCGGCGCAGCACCTCGGTCATGAACACGGCCTCCTCGTGGGCGCCGCGCAGGTACATCGCGAAGGCGGCACCGAGCCCGCACTGTTCGCCGTGGGCGGCCGCGCGCTTGGGGAACAGCAGGTCGAAGGCGTGGTTGATCTCGTGGCAGGCGCCGGAGCAGGGGCGGGAGTCGCCCGAGACCGACATGGCGATACCGCTGAGGGCCAGTGCCTCGGCCAGTACCTGGAGGAAGTCGGTGTCACCGATCCCGCCGGGGTGCCTGAGCACGGCCTCGCCCGCCTGCCGGGACATCGCCGCGGCGAGACCGTCGATCTTCTCGCCCTTGACGCGGTTGGCCAGCTCCCAGTCCGCGATCGCGGAGATGTTGGAGATGGCGTCGCCGATGCCCGCCCGTACGAAGCGGGCCGGCGCCTCCCGGATGACGTCCAGGTCGATCACGACCGCGATCGGGTTGGGCACACCGTAGGAGCCGCGGCCCGCGTCGTTGTCGAGGGTCGCCACCGGGGAGCACAGCCCGTCGTGCGAGAGGTTCGTCGGAACGGCGACCAGCGGCAGGCCGACACGGTCTGCCGCGAACATGGCGCAGTCGATTTTATTGAAGCCGCCCAGG
>NZ_JBHYKH010000351.1:0-9536 GCF_042741275.1 Streptomyces sp. NPDC058964 | reverse complement strand
GTTCTGGCGCGCGGAGAAGTCCCGCAGCCGCCGCACCGGCGGCAGCGGCCTGGGCCTTCCCATCGTCCGTCACCTGGTCGCCGCGCACGGCGGCACGGCCGCGGCGGCGAGCGAGCCGGGCGGGGGCGCGGAGTTCACCCTGCGACTGCCCGCGGCCCCGCCGCCCGAGGACGGCTGACGGCGGGTCGCTCACTGTTCCCGCATGCCCCAGGGCGAGCCGTAGGCGGTCAGCAGGTCCAGGAACGGGCGGGCGGGGAAGGCTTCGGGGCCGAGGACGCCCGAGCCCGACCACGCACCCGTGGCGAGGAGTTCGAGGGCGACGACCGGGTTGACGGCGGTCTGCCAGACCACCGCCTGGCAGCCGTACTCCGCCATCGACCACTGGTTGTCGACCACGTGGTACAGGTACACCTCGCGCGGCGCGCCGTCCCTGGTGCCGCGCACCCAGGTGCCCGCGCAGGTCTTGCCGTGCATGAGCTCGCCCAGCGTCGCCGGGTCGGGCAGGCACGCGGCGACGACGTCCCGGGGCGAGACCGCGACCGGGCCGTCGGGGCCGGGGACGGTGACCGGTTCGGTGCGGTCGAGGCCCAGCAGGTGCAGCGTCCTGAGCGTCTCGATGAACTCCGAGCCGAGCCCGTACTTGAAGGTGACGCGCCGCGCGTCGACCTGGCGCGGCACCAGCAGCACCTCCTCGTGCTCCACGTTCACGCACTCCACCGGCCCGATCCCCTCGGGGAAGTCGAACACCTCGGGCTCGCTGAACGGAGCGGTGGTGAAGAAGCCGCGCCCCGCCTCGTACACCACCGGCGGGTTCAGGCACTCCTCGATGGTGGTCCAGATGCTGAAGGACGGGGCGAAGTCGTAGCCGTCCACGGTGAGGTTCGCGCCGTCACGGATGCCGATCTCCTCGATCTCGTCGAAGAGTTCGTCGGCCGCGTGCCGGGCGAACACGTCCGACAGGCCGGGCTCCACGCCCATGCCGACCAGCGCGAGGGTGCCGGACTTCTCCCAGTCGGCGGCCATCGCGAACTGCTCGTCGCCGAGCTTGACGCCGCACTCCTCGTAAGGGCGCTCGGGATGGGGTCGCGACAGGGACATGGCCATGTCCAGATAGGTGGCGCCGGCCGCGTGCGCCCCCCGGAACAGGGGCATGACGAAGCGCGGATCGGTGGCGTTGAGGAGCGCGTCGCAGCCGTGGCGCTCCAGCAGCGCCACCACCGCGGACTCGTCGCTCGCGTCGACGCGCTCGGCGCGGAACCGGGCACCGTCGGGACCGAGGGCGGCGACGGCCGCCTCGGCCCGGGCGAGGTCGTAGTCGGCGACGACCATCAGGTCGAAGAACGGACGCCGGGCGGCGATCCGGGTGATGGCGGTGCCGACACCGCCTGCTCCCACGAGCAGTACACGCATGGCGAAACTCCCTCACGATCGAGGTCGAGGTCGAGGACAGGGCGCGCCTTGGCCCGGATACAACGCCCGCGGCTCACGTAAGGTCAATGGCGTTGGCGTAAGATCCCGGCTCCGAACGGGTGGGAGAGGGGTGAGGGGCCGTGCCGAAACCGGTGGTGCCCGAGGAGAAGCGGCGGCGGCGCCGGCCGACCAGGAGCGGCACCGTGCTGTCCGAGCGGCTGATCGTCGAGACCGCGCTGCGCATGCTGCGCGAGCACGGCACCGCGGGGCTCACCGCGCGCCGCCTGGGCCTGGCGCTCGACTGCGACCCGAGCACGCTGTACCGCTACTTCCGCGGTATGGACGACCTGACCCTGGCCATCGGCGACGCGCTGATCGGGCAGGCGCTGCGGGGCTGGGGACCCACCGGGCAGTGGCGGGCCGACCTGCGGGCGATCGGGCTGCGCATCCACGCAGCGTATGTCGCGCACCCGCAGGCGGCCCTGCTGACCGCGAACCGGGTCACCGGACGGTCGCACGAACTGGCCGCGGACGAGGCCGTGCTGGACGTGCTGCGCACGGCCGGCTTCACGCTGCCGGACACGGTGCGCGTCTACCACGCCTTCATCGATCAGACCCTGGCCTTCGCCGCCCTCGACGCCGCGACCCTGGCCCTGCCGAGCGCCTCCCAGCGGGCCGACGACGACAAGTGGGACTCGACCTACGCCCGCCTGCCGCGCGCCACCCATCCGCGCATCGCCGAGGCGGCCCCGCTCCTGGCCGCGCGCATGCCCACCAGCGCCTATCCGACGGCCCTGGACATGCTCCTGGACAGCGCGGCCGGCACCCTGGCGGCGGGTACCGGATGAGGGGGCCCCGGGGCGGCTATCCGTGGAGTGCTTCGGCCGCCGTGGCCGCCACCGCCTCCGCGACCGTCGCCAGCGCGGGGGAGTCGAGCTTCCACTGCTGCCAGAAGAGCGGGACGTCGACCGAGCGCTGCGGTGCGAGGCGGACCAGGCGTCCGGTTTCCAGGAGCGGGTCCGCCTGTGCCTCCGGGACCATCCCCCAGCCGAGGCCCGCGGCCACGGCCTCGGCGAAGCCCTCCGAGGTCGGAACGTGGTGGCGCAGAGGGCTCGCCGCGGCACGGCCCCCGGGCAGGGCGCGCACAAAGGTGTCCTGGAAGTCGTCCAGCCGGTCGAACACCACCACCGGCGCCTCGGCCAGCGAGTCCCGCAGCGGCCCGGCCAGATGAGCCTCGGCGAAGGCGGGACTGGCCACCGGGAGGTAGCGCATCCGGCCCAGCGCACGCACCGAGCAGCCCGGCACGGGGTCGGGCGACGAGGTCACCGCCGCCATCACCAGCCCCTCGCGCAGCAGCGCCGCCGTGTGATCCTCGTCCTCGCGCCGCAGTTCGAAACAGAGCCGTGGCTCGTGCGGCACGCGCGTGAGCGCTCCGAGGAACCAGGTCGCCAGCGAGTCCGCGTTCACCGCTATCGACACCCTCGTCGGCTCCCCGGCCCCGCTCATGCCGAGTTCGCCGCGCGCGTCGCGCTCCAGCCGGGCCAGCTGCCGCGCGTACCGCACGACCACCTCGCCGGACTCCGTCGGCCGCACCGGCTTGGTCCGCCGCAGCAGCACCCGGCCCGTGCGCTGCTCCAGCGCCTTCACCCGCTGGCTGACCGCGGACGGCGTCACATGCAGAGCGGCGGCCGCCGCGTCGAACGTTCCCTCGTCCACCACCGCGAGCAGCGTCCGCACCTGGTCGAGGGGAAGTTCCGGGATCATGCGCGCCCGCCCTCCGTCATTAGGAGCGCTAATGGTACGTGAAAAACTTTAGCTGTACGTGCAGTGATCCCTTGCCTAGCGTCAAGGGCATGTCCAACGCCCTGACCGCCGCGGCCGCCGGATTCGGCACCGGCCTCTCCCTCATCGTCGCCATCGGCGCCCAGAACGCCTTCGTCCTGCGCCAGGGGGTACGCCGCGACGCGATCCTCGCCGTCGTCGGGATCTGCGCCCTGTCCGACGCGGCCCTCATCGCCCTGGGCGTCGGCGGCGTGGGCGCTGTCGTCACGGCGTGGCCGGGAGCCCTCACCGCGGTCGGTCTGATCGGCGGTGCCTTCCTGCTCTGCTACGGCGCCCTCGCCGCCCGCCGTGTCCGCAGGCCCGGTACCGCCGGTCTGCGGACGGAGGGCGAGGCCGCCGGCACCCGCAGACGGGCGGTGCTCACCTGCCTGGCCATGACCTGGCTCAACCCCCACGTCTACCTGGACACCGTCTTCCTGCTCGGCTCCCTGGCCGCCGACCGCGGCGAACTGCGCTGGACCTTCGGCCTGGGCGCGGCACTCGCCAGCCTGTGCTGGTTCACCGCTCTCGGCTTCGGGGCCCGGCTGCTCGGCCGCTTCCTGGCCGGCGCCCCGGCCTGGCGCGTCCTGGACGGACTGGTCGCCGTGACGATGACCGGCCTCGGAGCCATGCTGGTCGCCGGATCGTGAGACGAAGCGGTTCGGCGGTCACGGGAATTGCTGCGATAGTGAAGCCCGAATCGAAAGATGTAGTGAACAACCACAGTCGGCAACAGGAAGTCCGTGGACACGAGCGAGAGCACAGGCAGCAGCACCGAACCGCGGACCGACCGGCCCGCACCCCCGGTACCCGCCCGGCACGGCTGGCGCCGCTGGGCGATGGACACCCGCCCCCTGCGCCGCCCGGCCTACCGCAGGCTCTGGTCGTCGACCATCGTGACCGCCGTCGGCAGCCAGCTCACCGCCGTCGCCGTGCCGAAGCAGATCTACGACATCACGCACTCCTCGGCCTGGGTCGGCTACGCCGGTCTCGTCCCCATGGTGGTGTTCGCGCTGTGGGGCGGGGCGGTCGCCGACACCGTGGACCGCCGCAAGCTGCTGCTGGTCACCAACAGCGGGATAGCCGTGACCTCGCTGCTGTTCTGGGCGCAGGCCGTGACCGGGCTCGACTCCGTCGCCGCGCTGATGGTGCTGCTCGCGATGCAGCAGGCGTTCTTCGGCCTCAACTCCCCGGCCCGCAACGCCTCGATCGCCCGGCTGGTTCCCGCGGAGGAACTGCCCGCCGCCAATGCCCTCGGCTCGACCGTCATGCAGACCGGACTGGTGGCGGGACCGCTGCTCGCCGGCGCGCTGATTCCGGTCATCGGCCTGCCCGAGCTCTATCTGATCGACGCCCTGGCCCTGTGCGTCACCGTCTGGGCCGTCGTAAGGCTGCCCTCGCTGCCTCCGCTGGGCCAGGCGGTGGCACGGCGTGCCGGCCGGCGCGAGATCGTGGCGGGGTTCCGCTACATCTCGCTGCACAAGGTCCTGCTGCTCTCCTTCCTCGCCGACATCATCGCCATGGTCCTCGGCATGCCCCGCGCCCTGTTCCCGCAGCTGGCCGCGCAGACGTACGCCCCGTACGGCGAGGGCCTCGCCCTCGGTGTGCTGTTCGCCGGGATCCCCGTCGGCGCCGTGATCGGCGGACTGTTCTCCGGCACGTTCTCCCGGGCGCGGCGGCACGGCTGGATGGTGATCGGCGCGGTGATCGGCTGGGGCGTGGCCATCGCCGGATTCGGACTCACCAGGAACCTGTGGGTCGCCCTGGCGTTCCTGGCCGCCGCCGGAGTCGCCGACATGGTCTCCATGGTCTTCCGCGGGGCCATCCTGCTGTCCGCGGCCACCGACGAGATGCGCGGCCGTATGCAGGGCGTGTTCACGGTCGTCGTGGCGGGCGGCCCGCGCCTGGCCGACGTGCTGCACGGAACGGCGGGCTCGGCCTTCGGCCCGCGGGCCGCCGTCGCGGGCGGCGGCCTGCTGGTGGTGGCCGTGATGCTGGGTCTGGCCGCCGCCGTGCCTGCGCTGCGGCGCTACAGCGTGTGAGGAACGCCTACAGCGGGCCCCGCCGGCGCAGCGCGTACTGGTCCATCAGCTTGCCCCGGGTCATCTCCAGCCGGTGGGCGAGGATCTCGGCGACGGTCCGCACCAGCGACAGGCCGAGCAGCGGGTCCTCCACGGAAAGGCCCAGCACGGCGGCGGCGTCGAACTCGTAGGCGCGCACGGGGCTGAAGGCCACTGCCCCGAAGTCCCACTGGTACGGCGGGAAGAGCCACGACCAGCCGAGGAGGTCGCCGGCGCCGAGGGTGGCCACGGTCACCCGCTGCTGTGCGGTCACCTCCTGGTCGAGGTTGACCGCGCCCGAACGGATCACCCAGAAGCGGTCCGCCGTGCCTCCCGCCTCGAAGATCCTGGTGTCCTCGGGGAAGGAGATCTCCTGTGCCAGCTCCATCAGACGCTCGCGCTGCACCTGCGGAAGGGCGGTCAGCAGTTTTATCGCTTTGGTCATGGCGCAGGGCTCCTCGCCGGCGGGGGATTCCGGTGTTGTGCCTGCACTCATTTCAGCCGCTGCCGCCGCCCTGAGCACCTCGGGGGAGTGAACATCCTCCGGCCAGGTTCCCGCAGGGCATTAAAAAGCCCTGGCTGGACGGGGGAAACCAGCCAGGGCCGTAGGCGGTGACACAGGGAGGACTTTCACGGTCGACTCCGTGGCCACGTGTAGGTGAACGATAAACCATCTGTGGCGGCTTCGCGTAATCAGGAGCGGATCACGTGACCGGGTTCACTCCGGCCGTGTTGCCACGCCCGCCCGGCACCGCGATCTCGTCCAGCACGCGGGACACGGCCTCATACGCGCACGCCCGGACGGCCGCCTCCCGGGCGCCCTCCGGATCGGTCGCCCGCAGGCTCTCCGCGCGCGACTGCCAGGCCCGCTCCTCCGCCATCGCGCGGTCCCTGGCCCGTTGGATGCGCCGCAACAGCTCGTCTGAATCCACGACATCGGTCATACCGCCCGCCTACCCGGAAACGGCGTGCCGATGGGAGCGCCCGGCCACGGGTTTGACGGTGTCCGGAGAGGTCAGACGGAGAGAGACCCACCCGGAGGAAGCGAGGCCGCCTTGGACGCCGGTGTTGTCGCACGCAGCGCGAAAGTCCGTTCCCGCCGAGGCACGGTCGGCGCGGTGACCCGATGGTCCGCCCGGGCCGGCCTCGTCGCGCGCGGCGCCGTCTACCTCCTCGTGGGACTGCTGGCGCTGGGCATCGCCTTCGGCGACCGGCGGAAACCGGCGGACCGCAGTGGTGCCGTGGCCGAACTCTCGGACCAGCCGTTCGGCGGTGTCCTGCTGTGGGCGCTGGGCATCGGGCTGTTCGGCATGGCGGTGTGGCGGCTGTCGGAGGCGCTCCTCGGCTCGGTCGGCCCCGACGGCCGTAAGGCGCGGATGCGGCTGCTGGCGGTCGGACGGTGCGTGTTCTACGCCTTCTTCGCCTGGTCCGTGCTGTCGTTCGCGACCGGCTCGGGCGGCCCCCGCTCCAGCGACCAGCAGTCCAGGGACATCTCCGCCCGGGCGCTCGGCATGCCGGCCGGACAGTGGATCGTGGGTGCCGTCGGCGCCGGCGTCGTCGTGACCGGAGTGTGGATCGGCGTCCAGGCGGTACGGCGCGTGTACCCGGAGGAGCTGAGGACCGGCGAGATGTCCGCGCGGGCCCGGAGGTTCGTCGACGTGACCGGTGTCGGCGGCGGCCTCTCCCGGGGTGCGGTGTTCGTCGCGGCGGGGGCCTTCGTGGTGCGCGCGGCGGTCGAGTACCGGCCCGACCGGGCCAAAGGCATCGACGACACGCTCAGATCCTTCGCCGCCGCTCCGGCGGGCCCGTGGCTGCTGGCGGCCGTCGCGGCCGGACTGGTGCTGTTCGGGGTGTTCTCCTGCGCCGCGGCGCGCTGGTGCCGGGTCTGAGCGGGGCGGTCACCCTTTCCGGGCGCCCACCGGAACCCGCAGCGGCCGGGCCAGGCCCGTCACCGCCTCGTCCAGGCGCTGCAGATGGCGCAGCACCCGGTCGGTCACGCGGTCGTAGCGCGGGGTGGCGAGGGTTCCCGGCCGGAGCAGAGAGGCGATGCTGGGGCCCGTCTCCACCTCGGACGTGGCGCGCGGGTCGGCGACATGCCCGGAGATCGCCTCGATGTTGTGCACGATGCGCCGCCCCGCCCCGCGCAGCCGGGGGTCCGCGGCGATCGAGGGGTGCGCGGGCAGGAGTTCGGCGGTGGCCGCCAGGGCGCGGGCGTGGTAGGCGCAGGTCTCCAGGAGGGCCACGACGTAGCGGGCGGTGTCCCGGCGTGACCGCAGCGGCGTGATGGGGTGGGTCAACGGCTGTGTGGAGGCGCGCAGGTCGGCCAGCGCCTGGTCCAGTTCGCGCGCCCGGTCGAGCAGATCGGCCGGGAGCCCTCCGCTCAGCTGGTCGGCGGCGGCCCGCGTGACGTCGGCGAGCCGGTCCAGCACCGCGACGAGGAGCTCGTTCGTCCGGCGGTCGGTCCGCACCGGCAGGACCACCGCCGCCGCGATGACCCCGCACGCCGCGCCCAGTGCCGTCTCCTCCACGCGCACCAGCAGGACCGACATGCTGTAGGTGTTGAGCAGCGTGTAGAGCAGACCCAGCATCGCCGTCACGAAGAACGACATCAGGGTGTAGGACAGCGGCGCCGTGTAGAACATCGCGAAGACGAACAGCAGCACGAGCGCGAACGCCGTCCACGTGTGATGCCCGACCAGGCCGGCCAGGCCGATGCCGGCCACGACGCCGAGGACGGTGCCCAGCAGGCGGCGGTAGCTCTTGACCAGGATCTCCCCGGTGGACGCGGTGTTGATGAACACGATCCAGCAGGTCAGCACGGCCCAGTACCAGCGATGGGCGGACAGCAGCTCACCGCCGACGATGGCGAGCGTGGAACCGACCGCCACCTGCACGGCCGCTCGTGTGGTCGGGCGCCGCAGCCCCGTCGGCTCCTCCTCGCCCTCGGCCTCCTCGCCGGCGATCGCCGCGTCCTCCGCGTCCAGCTCCTCGCGCGAGCGGGCCGTCGCGGGGCTGTCGCCGGACTCGTCCTGCGGCCCGTCCAGGGCGATCCGCAGCCCGAGCACCGCCCGTGCGGCCTCGCCGATGCCGCGGAAGACGTCCTGCACGGCCGACGGCGCTTCGGGCAGGTTCTCCTCCTCGCGGTAGCCGAGCAACAGGTTCCGCAGCCCCGACAGCGAGCTTCCCGAGTCCTCGCCGACGGGGCGCAGCACGAGCAGCCGCAGCGCCTCCAGGGCGTGGCGCACCTCGGCCGCCGACGCGTCGCGCACCGGCAGTTCGCCGCCCGAGGGGAGCGGCGCGCCCGGCAGGTGCAGGGTGAGCGTGTCCGCGCGCTCGGCGCTGCGCGCGGTCAGCAGCAGGAGCCCCAGCCGCTCCGCGGCGATCTCGGCGTCCGCGATCCGGCGCTGCAGCAGCCGCGCCACCGCCTCCTCGGAGGTGCCGTCCTCCAGCCGCGACTGGATCAGCAGCGCCGTCTCGTGGAGCCGGGCGGTCCCGACCCGGACCTCCCCGAGGACCTTGTCCACGTCCTCCGGGCCGGCGCCGAGCAACTCGATCTGGGCCTCCACGAGTTGGGCGAGCCGGGCACGGAAGGCCCGCCGCAGGCCGTCGAGGGTCCCGGCGGGCGTCTGCGGTACCAGGACGAACCGGGCGACCGCGCTGCACAGGAACGCGAGCGCGATCGTGCCGTACAGCGCGGGCAGCATCGGCACGGTGGCGCGCACGAAGAGCGAGAGGAAGTAGATCTGGAAGCCGATCAGCCCGAGCGCCGTGCCGCGTTCCCCGTACCGGCGGCCGTAGACGGCGCAGAAGATCAGTACGACGAAGAACAGGTCACCGGCCACGATGTGCGGGCTCAGCAGGGCGCCCAGCGACACCGAGGCCAGCGCCACCGGCAGCCCGAGGGCGAGCGTTCCTGCCTGCCGCGTCCGTTTCTTCTCGCGGACGGCGAACGTGGCGACCATCGCCGCCATGGCGCCGGCCACCAGATGGGTCACATCCGCGCCCAGCGGGGCCAGTACGGCCAGCGCGAGGACGATGGCGGCAACGGTCCGCAGACCCGCCGTCAGCCGCAGCAGCGCGGGATCCGACGCCGCGAGGCGGTCCCACAGCTCCGCCCGCACCGACCGTTCCGCCGCAGTGCTCACGCCGCCGCGCTCTCTCCCGTGACCCCGTCGTGATCCCGAACCCCGCATGGCACGGCACGGACGGGCCGACGGGCGCCCCCCCCCGGGGGGGGCCCCCCCC
>NZ_JBHYKH010000350.1:0-9537 GCF_042741275.1 Streptomyces sp. NPDC058964 | reverse complement strand
GTTCGGTTCCCGCCACCCCGGCGTTTTCGGCACGTCGTGGAGCTAGTCGCGACGCAGCGAAGGCTTGAGGTCCTTCAGCCGGCCGAGCAGCCCGTTGACGAACGAGGGCGACTCGTCCGTGGAGAACTCCTTCGCCAGCTGCACCATCTCGTCGAGGACGACGGCGTCCGGGGTCTCGTCGACCCAGATCAGCTCGTACGCGCCCAGGCGCAGGATGTTGCGGTCGACGACGGGCATCCGGTCGAGTGTCCAGCCGACCGAGTACTGCGCGATCAGCTCGTCGATCCGCCGGGCGTGCTCGGCGTACCCCTCGACCAGCTGCATCGTGTACTCGCTCACCGGCGGCTGCCGGTCGTCGGTCCGGGAGAGCCGGATCCAGTCCGCGAGGACCGTCAGGACGCCGGCCCCGCGCTGGTCGCCCTCGAAGAGGATCTGGAAGGCGCGCTTGCGGGCCGTGTTGCGGGCAGCCACGGTTAGCTGTTCACCCGGCCGAGGTAGTCGCTCGTGCGGGTGTCGACCTTGATCTTCTCACCGGTGGTGATGAAGAGCGGGACCTGGATCTGGTGACCGGTCTCCAGGGTGGCCGGCTTGGTGCCACCGGTGGAGCGGTCGCCCTGGACGCCCGGCTCGGTCTCGGCGATGGTCAGCTCGACGGCGGCGGGCAGCTCGACGAAGAGCACCTCGCCCTCGTGCTGGGCGACGACGGCCGTGAAGCCCTCGATCAGGAAGTTGGCGGCGTCGCCGACAGCCTTGGGGTCGATGTGCAGCTGGTCGTACGTCTCCATGTCCATGAAGACGAAGTACTCGCCGTCCATGTACGAGAACTGCATGTCGCGCTTGTCGACGGTGGCCGTCTCGACCTTGACGCCGGCGTTGAAGGTCTTGTCGACGACCTTGCCGGAAAGCACGTTCTTGAGCTTGGTGCGCACGAAGGCCGGGCCCTTGCCGGGCTTGACGTGCTGGAACTCGACGACGGACCACAGCTGGCCGCCGTCGAGCTTGAGCACCATGCCGTTCTTGAGGTCGTTCGTGGAAGCCACGGTTGCGGAATCTCCTGGACTGACGTGGACGACCCCGGGGCAGGCGTCCAGCGGCGCCGGGGAAGTACGGGTGCGTTCCCGCGTCGTTCGGTGCGTGCTCTCGGTGTGCCGGGCGAAGGTCCTCGTAGCGGAGCTACTGGGGTCTTCGGCCGGTGCGGCGAGAGTGCGTGCCGGGCGGCGTGGGGACGTGCCTGAACTTCCCTGGGGTCGCTAGAGCGCGAGCAGCTCCTTGGTCGTGATGGTGAGTAGCTCGGGTCCGCCGTCCGCCTCAGGGCGTACGACGAGCGTGTCATCGATCCGGACACCGCCCCGGCCCGGGAGGTGGACCCCCGGTTCGACGGTGACCGGCACGCAAGCGTCCAGTTTACCCATGGCCGCGGGGGCCAGCTGCGGGTCCTCGTCGATTTCGAGTCCGACCCCGTGTCCGGTGAGCGGTTGGAGGCTCTCTCCGTACCCCGCGGAATCCAGCACCTGGCGTGCCGCGCGGTCCACTTCCCGGTAGGCGGCGCCCGGTGCCAGCGCCTCCCGCCCCGCGCGCTGGGCAGCGAAGACCAGGTCGTACAGCTCGATCTGCCAGTCGGCGGGCGACGTGCCGATCACGAAGGTCCGGCCGATCTCGCAGCGGTAGCCGCGATAGGTGGCCCCCAGACAGACGGACAGGAAATCTCCCTCCTCGACCCGCCGGTCGGTGGGCCGGTGGCCGCGGCGGCCCGAGTGCGGCCCGGTGGCCACGGAGGTGGGGAACCCCGGGCCGTCGGCGCCGTGGTCGACGAGACGCCGCTCCAGTTCCAGGGCCAGGTGGCGCTCGGTACGGCCGACCAGGATCGACTCCAGGAGCTCGCCCAGCGCCTGGTCGGCGATCTCGGCGCCGATCCGGAGACAGGAGATCTCCTCCTCGTCCTTGACGACCCTGAGCTGCTCCACCGCGCAGGCCAGGTCGGCGAGACGGAGCACCGGGGCGACCGAGGAGAGGGCCCGGTGCCGGGCGACGGTGAGGTGGTGTTCCTCGACCGCGAGGGAATCGGCGCCCTGGGCGGCGGCCAGGTCGGCCGCCGCGACCGCGGCGTCGCCTCCCGCGCCGGACAGGATGTGCACCATCAGGTTCTCGTCGGGCCGCCCTTCGAAGGGACGGTCCTCCGGCGGATCTGCACACACCAGCAGATCCTCGCGTTTGCCCAGCAGCAGAACGGCACCCCGCGGGGCCGCGCCCGCGAGATAGCGCACGTTGGCGGGGCGGGACACCAGTGCGGATGGGCTGCCGCCGGCGTTGCAGCGTTCTTTGAGCCGGGCTCGGCGGGCCGCGTACACCTCTGACATGACACGAGCGTAGGAGCGGTGGGCGGATTGTGCCGGTTGGGAGGGTGCGGTCGGGGGACGGGCAGGACCGGATACCCCTGGCTACCAGCTCGGGGGGCTTGCTATCGCCCTGGCCAGGACGTCGTCCAGCACGCGGGCCGTCCCGGGGACGTCGAGCTGGGAGTTGTCGATGATCGGGAGGCCCGAGCCGTACCAGCCGGCCATGCGGCCGTGGATGCGGGCGACCTCCTCGTCGGTGAGACGGCGGTTTCCGGTCCGCTCGGCGTTGCGCTCCAGGACGATGTCCAGGCCGGGGAGCAGGACCACCGGGAGCAGCCCGGGGCCCACGTGCCGCTTCCAGCCGCCCAGGCCCACCACCGGCCGGTCGGGGAAGACGGCGTCGTCGAGGATGCACGAGATGCCGTTGGCCAGGAAGTTCCGCGCGGCGAAACCGCAGGTGCGGCGGGCCAGGCGGTACTGCGCCTCCGAGTGGTCGTTCCAGCCGGACTGGGGGTCGGCGAAACCCGCGCGGACCCATTCGCGTACGTCGTCGAGGCTGATGTGGGCGGTGGGGACCCGACGGTGGTCGGCCCAGTACTTGGCCACGCTCGTCTTGCCCGCGCCCGCGGGGCCGATCAGCAGCACGGCCAGGGTCGTGGCCGTGGGGTCGGGCGCGGCCGCCGTGGCGGGCGGCGCGCTGGGTACGGCGACGGGGCCGCCGGGCGGCAGCGGCACATGGCCGGTGGTGTCGGGGGACGGCGGGGCGGGGGCGTGCTGCGGGACAGGGGGCTGCACGTGCGCGGGCGGCACCGGTCCCGACGGGACCCCGGTGAACCCGGGCACGGGTGGCGGTGGAGGCACGGGCGCGGGACCATGGTGGGCTCCCGGATGGTGGGAACCCGGGTGGTGTGCGGCCGGCGACCAGCCGGCCGCCGGTCCCTGCCCCGGCTGGTGGGGCGGCGGCAGCGGAGACCCCACTGCGTGCTGCATCCGGTGCCACTCCGTCTCGTTCTTCTTGCTCGGTTCACCACTCGCCGCAGGCGATCGGCGCTGGCAGCGGGGCACTTACCCCGCTCGCTACCGAACGGTACCGCCCCCGGCCGTCGTTTGGTGAACGGCCGGGGGCGGTGTGAAGTGCCCGCCCCGCAAGGCGAATCGGGCGGAAGGTACGCCGGGGTACTACTCGCCCACCTCGCCGTACGCGGCGAGCAGGACGGCCGGGTCGGGTCCCTCCAGGACGGTCGGCTTGGCGAGGCCGTCGAGGACGATGAACCGCAACAGGTCGCCGCGGGACTTCTTGTCGACCTTCATCGTCTCCACCAGCTTGGGCCACTGGTCGTAGCGGTAGTGCAACGGCAGCCCGACCGACTCCAGGATCGAGCGATGGCGGTCCGCCGTGGCGTCGTCCAACCGGCCTGCCAGACGGCCCAGTTCCGCGGCGAAGTGCATGCCGACGGAGACCGCGGCGCCGTGCCGCCACTTGTAGCGCTCGTTCTTCTCGATCGCGTGGCCGAGTGTGTGGCCGTAGTTGAGGATCTCGCGCAGGCCCGACTCCTTCAGGTCGGAGGAGACGACCTCGGCCTTGACCCGGATCGAGCGCTCGATCAGCTCGGCCGTGTGCGGGCCCGCCGGGGTGCGCGCGGCCTCGGGGTCGGACTCGATGAGCTCCAGGATCACCGGGTCGGCGATGAAACCGGCCTTGATGATCTCGGCGAGTCCGGAGACGTAGTCGTTGACCGGCAGCGACTCCAGCGCGGCCAGGTCGCACAGCACGCCCGCCGGCGGGTGGAAGGCGCCCACGAGGTTCTTGCCCTCGGCCGTGTTGATGCCGGTCTTGCCGCCGACGGCCGCGTCGACCATGGCCAGCACGGTCGTCGGGACCGCGATCCAGCGCACCCCGCGCAGCCAGGTCGCGGCCACGAAACCGGCCAGGTCGGTGGTGGCGCCGCCGCCGACACCGACGACGACGTCGCTGCGGGTGAACCCGGACTGGCCGAGCGCCTTCCAGCAGTAGGCGGCGACCTCGGCGGTCTTGGCCTCCTCCGCGTTGGGCACCTGGATGGCGACGGCGTCGTAGCCCTGGCCGGCCAGGTCGGCCCGCAGCGCGTCGCCGGTCTCCGCGAGGGCCTCCGGGTGGATCACGGCGACCCGCTTGGCCTTGTCACCGATCAGCCCGGCCAGCTCGCCCAGGAGTTGACGGCCCACCAGGACCTCGTACGGCTCGGTGCCCGCCGTGCCGCCGACCTGGATCCGCGTCACTGCCTCGCTCATGCTTCCTTCAACTCCAGTGCGTCCAGCGCTGCTTGGGTGACATCTTCGGGCGTACGGCCGTCCGTCGCCACGACGGCCGTGGCGACCTCCTCGTACAGGTGCCGCCGTGCCTCCATCAGCTCGCGCCACTGCTTGCGCGGATTGACGGCGAGCAGCGGCCGGGCCGCGTTCAGACCGGTGCGCCTTACGGCCTCCTCGACGTCCATCGAGAGGTAGAGGACGCGGTGCCCGCCGAGCAGGGCGCGGGTGTCCTCGTCGAGGATCGCGCCGCCGCCGAGCGCGAGTACGCCCTCGTGCTCGGCGAGGGCCCGGTGCACGGCCCGCTTCTCGACCGCCCGGAAGGCGGGCTCGCCCTCCTCCACGAAGATGTCGGCGATGGTCCGGCCCTCTGCGGCCACGATGTCGTCGTCGGTGTCCCGGTAACCGACGCCCAGCCGCTCGGCGAGCAGCTGTCCGACCGTGGACTTGCCCACGCCCATGGGGCCGATGAGGACGACCGCGGGCACGGTGCTCACCGGATCGCCAGGTTGTCGAGGTACGACTGGACGTTGCGGCGGGTCTCGGGGACCGAGTCGCCGCCGAACTTCTCCGCCACCGCGTCCGCGAGGACGAGGGCGACCATCGCCTCGGCGACGATACCCGCGGCCGGCACGGCGGAGACGTCGGAGCGCTGGTGGTGCGCCTGGGCGGCTTCGCCGGTGGTCACGTCCACGGTCCTCAGGGCGCGCGGCACGGTCGCGATCGGCTTCATCGCGGCGCGCACCCGCAGCAGCTCGCCCGTGGACAGCCCGCCCTCGGTACCGCCGGCCCGGCCGGAGACGCGCCGGATGCCCTCGGGCGTGCTGACGATCTCGTCGTGCGCCTTGGAGCCGGGCACCCGGGCCAGCTCGAAGCCGTCGCCGATCTCGACGCCCTTGATCGCCTGGATGCCCATCAGGGCACCGGCCAGCCGGGCGTCCAGCTTGCGGTCCCAGTGCACGTGCGAGCCGAGGCCCACCGGGACGCCGTACGCCAGCACCTCGACCACGCCGCCCAGGGTGTCGCCGTCCTTGTGGGCCTGGTCGACCTCCGCGACCATGGCCTTCGACGCGTCCGCGTCCAGGCAGCGCAGCGGGTCGGCGTCGAGCTTCTCGACGTCCGCGGGGGTGGGGTACACACCCTGCGGAGCCTTCACGGAGCACAGTTCGACGACGTGCGAGACGATCTCGATACCGGCCGTCTCCTTCAGGTACGACCGGGCAACCGCGCCGAGCGCCACACGGGCCGCCGTCTCGCGCGCGGAGGCGCGCTCCAGGATCGGCCTGGCCTCGTCGAAGCCGTACTTCTGCATACCCGCGAGGTCGGCGTGACCGGGGCGCGGGCGGGTCAGCGGGGCGTTGCGGGCGAGGCCGTCGAGGATCTCCTGGTCCACCGGGTCGGCCGCCATGACCTGTTCCCACTTGGGCCACTCGGTGTTGCCGACCATGACCGCGACCGGGGAGCCGAGGGTGAGGCCGTGCCGGACGCCGCCGAGGAAGGTGACCTCGTCACGCTCGAACTTCATCCGCGCGCCGCGCCCATAGCCGAGCCGCCGCCGCGCGAGGTGGTCGGCGACCATCTCGGTGGTGATCGGCACGCCGGCGGGAAGGCCCTCCAGCGTCGCGACAAGTGCGGGACCGTGGGACTCCCCCGCGGTCAGCCAACGCAGCCTGCTCAACGATGCTCCTCAGTGCTCGCGCCCTGGTACTGCCCTGCGTACGCGTGTCCTCGCGTACGGCGACGGCTCGACCGGGTGCGCGGCCCCGGCCCGCCACTTCCGATCCTCCCACGTCCCCGGTGCTGTCCGGCCGCCGGTCCAGCAAGCGGACGCGCGGCGGGAAGGAAACGGGAAGTCAGCGGTCGGCGAGCGCCTTCTCCCCGGCGCGGCGCATGGCATCGAGCGGGGCCGGGGTGTGGCCGGTCATCTGCTCGACCTGGAGAACGGCCTGGTGCACCAGCAGGTCGAGGCCGCTGACGACGGCCCCGCCGAACATGGACCAGCGGGCCGCGAGGGAGGTCGGCCAGGGGTCGTAGAGCACGTCGAAGAGGGTGGCGGGTCGTTCGGGTACGGAGGTGGCGAGCGCGTCGGTGGTGCCGGCGGGCGTGGTGGCGATCACGAGGGGGGCGTGCAGGGCCTGCGCCGCGTCGCCCCAGTCCGCCGTACGGACCTCGACGCCGAGCCGCTCGCCCCACTGCCGCATCTCGGCGGCCCGCTCCGCGCTGCGGACGTAGGCGACGACGTCGCCGGTGCAGATCCGGGCCAGCGCGGCCAGGGCGGAGGAGGCGGTGGCGCCGGCGCCGAGGATCGCCGCCGAGTCGACCTGTTCGATGCCGTGCTCGCGGAGGGCGGCCACCATGCCCGGGATGTCGGTGTTGTCCCCTACACGTCGGCCGTCCTCGGTGAAGACGACCGTGTTGACCGCGTCGACGGAGGCGGCCGTCTCGCTGATCTCGTCGACCAGCGTTATGACCGCCCGCTTCAGCGGCATGGTCAGCGACAGCCCCGCCCACTCGGGACCGAGCCCCTCGAAGAAGCCGGGCAGGCCGGCCTCGTCGACCTCGAAGCGCTCGTACGACCACCCGGTGAGCCCGAGCGCGTCGTACGCGGCCCGGTGCAGCACCGGAGAGAGGGAGTGGGCGATCGGCGAACCGAGCACGGCGGCCCGGCGGCCGTCAGTTGCCCGAGCTGGCATTGAACTTTTCCTTGAGCTTCTGGAATTCCGAATAGGTCTTGGCGAATTCGGTGTTGCTCTGCCCGTCGGTCGCCACGAAATAGATCCAGCCCTCGTGGGTCGGATTCAGTGCCGCCTTCAGCGCCTCGTCGCCCGGGTTGTCGATGGGACCGGGCGGAAGGCCCTTGTTGGTGTACGTGTTGTACGGGTCCTTGTTGCTGTTGATCTCGGACTCGCTGATGTGGATGTTGCTCGCGCCCTTCAGATAGTTGAAGGTCGAGTCGAACTGGAGCAACCGGTTGGTCTCGGTGTTCGTGGGCTTGAGACGGTTGTAGACCACCTCCGCCATCTTGCGGAAGTCGTCGTGCGTCTTGCCCTCGGCCTGGACCAGGCTCGCGACCGTGACCAGCTGGAACGGGTTGTCCAGGTGGAGCGCCCTGGCCTTCTTCTCCAGGCCCAGTTCCTGGTACTTGGCGGTGGCCTGGGCCACCATGCCCTTGAGGACGGCCTCGGGCTTCTGGCCCTTGGCGGCCGCGTAGCTGGAGGGGTAGAGGAATCCTTCCAGCGGGTCCTTGACGTTGGGGCGGTTCAGCGCCCAGGCGGGCAGGCCGAGGTGCTTGTACTCCTTCTTCGCGACACGCGCCGTGGTGCCCGCCGGCACTCCGAGACGCTTGTCGATCATTCCGTAGACCTCGGTGTTGCGGCGGCCCTCGGCGATGATCAGGTTGCTGCGGCTCTTCGGGCTGAGCATCAGTTCCACCGCGCTCGCGGCGGACATCTGCTTCTCCAGTGTGTAGACACCGTCCTGGAGCCCCTTGCCCCTGGGGTTCGCCTGCATCGCGGACACGAACGCGTCCGCGCTCTCGACGACGCCGGCCTCCTTCAGCTTCATGCCGATCGTGTAGCCGCCGGCGCCCTTCGGGATGACGACCACGACCTGTTCGCCGTTTCCGCTGCCCGCGTAGTCCGGAGCCGGGCCGAAACGATTTTGGTAGAAGTGGTAGCCGTAGTAGCCGACCGCACCGAGACCGCCGCCGAACACCAGGACGACGAACATGGCGGCGCAGCCGTTGCGGCGCTTCTTCTTGGCGCCCTTTCCGCCCTTGGGCGCCTTGCCCTTGCCGTCGCCGTGCCCGCGCCGGCCCTTCGGGGCGTCGTCCTCGTCGTCGTCGCCGTCCGCGAAGAAGGCGTGTTCGCCCTGGTCGGGACCGGGATCCCAGTCGGTCTCCGGATCCGCCTCCGGCTCCGGCTCGGGCTGCCTGCGGCCGGGCGGCCGCGGCGGCGGGTACGCGTCGGGGGTGCCGTAGAGGTCGGGCTGCTCGGCCCCGTACGCCACCGGCTGCTGGCCGTAGGGGTCGCCCGGGTCGGCGGCGTAGGGTACGTGCCCGTGGGTGCCGGTCGCGTCCCAGCCGCCCTGGTGGTACTGCGGCTGGGTCTGCGCGGCGTACTGCTGCTCGTCTTGACCGGTGTACTGCTGCTGTCCCTGACCGCCGTAGTACTGGTACTGCTGCTGGTCGTACCCGGCCTGCTGCCCCTGGCTCCAGTCACCCTGCTGCGGCTGCTGCGGATAGTGCTGCTGCTGGCCGCCGTAGGCAGCCTGCTGACCCACATGGGCCTGCTGCTGCCCTTCCCATCCGACGTCCCCGTAGAACGGGTCCCCCGGATGCCACGGTTCGGAGCCTGGGCCCCGGCCATACTCAGTCATCGATCCCCTAGAGCCGCGAGGCGGCAGCGACACACGGCCCGAGGGCCGGTTTCCGTTCCGCCTCTTGCTGTGCGGTGGCTGTTCGAACACCATCGCATCGCGCGGAACGTTACCGTATCGCGATCAGATGACCACTTCGACGCCCTCGCCGGGTGGTTTACCTGACACCCGTTCGGATTCCAGGGCCTGCTGCAGAATGATGACCGCGGCCGCCTGGTCGATCACGGAGCGGCCCTTTTTTGATTTCACCCCGGACGCACGCAGTCCCTGACTGGCCGTCACGGTCGTCATCCGCTCGTCCACCAGGCGAACCGGCACCGGCTCGACGCCCTTGGCCAGCTCCTGGGCGAAGGCACGGACCTTGACCGCGGCCGGACCCTCGCCCCCCTTGAGGGAGCGAGGGAGGCCGACGACGACCTCGATCGGCTCGTACTCCTCGACGAGCTGCCTGAGCCGTCGGTGAGCTGCCGGGATGTCGCGGCCGGGGACGGTCTCCACCGGGGTGGCGAGGATCCCGTCGGGGTCGCAGGAGGCG
>NZ_JBHYKH010000349.1:0-9543 GCF_042741275.1 Streptomyces sp. NPDC058964 | reverse complement strand
GCGACGCCCTCGGGGCGCCGGCGGCCGCCGCCCACCACCCCCACCAGCTCCCGCGGGGCGGCGGCCCCCCCCCCCCCGCCGCCCCCGCACCGCGCCGACAGCCAGGGCCTGACCATGCGGCACAGTGCCGAGTCCTCCCAGGACACCACGGACACGCCCGCCGGGACCGAGAAGCCGAGTTCGGCGGCGGCGGCGACACCGGCGACGGCCATCACGTCGTTGTCGTAGATGAGGGCCGTCGGGGGAGGGGTGCCCCGCAGGACCCTCCGGGTCACCGCCGCGCCCTCCGCGTCCGAGTAGTCGGTCGTCACCGACTCCACCTCGGTCAGGCCGCGCCGCTCGGCCTCCGCGCGCAGCGTCCGGATCCGGCGCTGGGTGTGGGCGAGGTCCGGCAGTCCGGCGATGTGCACGATCCGGCGGTGGCCCAGAGTGGTCAACTCGTCGACGACGGAGGCCATCGCGCCCGCGTCGTCCGCCCAGACCACCGACAGCCCGGGGTGGCGTTCGTCCGGCGCGCCGCCGATCACCACGGCGGGCAGGCCGAGTTCGTCGAGCAGGCCGGGGCGCGGGTCGTCCGCGCGCGGATCCACGACCAGGACGCCGTCCACCCGGTGCTCGGCCCACCAGCGCCGGTACACCGCGCACTCGTCGGCGACGTCCTCCACCACCTGGAACAGCAGCCCGAGGTGACGCTCCGCCAGCACCTCCTGGATGCCGGAGACGAGTTGCAGGAAGAAGGAGTCCACGCCGAGCGTGTGGGCGGGGCGGGCCAGGACGAAGCCCACCGTGGCCGCGCCTTCCCCGGACAGGGCGCGGGCCGCCGTGCTGGGCCGCCAGCCCAGCTGCTCGGCGACCCGGCGCACCCGGTCGCGGGTGACCTCGGAGACGCCCGGACGGCCGTTGAGCGCGAAGGACACCGCGCTCTCGGAGACGCCGGCGCGCTGGGCGATGTCCTTCATCGTCGGCCGGCGCGCCGGGGATCGCTTGGCTGGCACATCGGCCCCCATTTCTGCGCGGATTCCAGCTAATGCGCTTGAGTGCAAGAACCCTAAAGCGCATTAGTGATCCCTGGCAAGTTTTCATCCACACCTTGTTGACCTGCACTAATGTCGGCCGAATTTCTTTAGCTACGGTCAATCCATTGACTTCTCCGGAAGGCCACGGGCATGGTCGCTGGCGTCCCAGCCGCCGACGCCGCCAAGGGAGCCGTGTCACCGTGCCCACATCACGCAGAGCCTTCACCGCCGCCGCCGTAGCCGCCCTCGTCCTGCCGCTGAGCGCCTGCGGCTCCGGCGGCGACGGGGGCGGACCGGCCGACGCCTCGGGCAAGGTCGAGGGCGACATCACCTTCCAGACCTGGAACCTGCGCGCCAACTTCAAGTCGTACTTCGAGGGCGTCATCGCGGGCTTCGAGGAGAAGTACCCCGGCACCCACGTGAAGTGGATCGACCAGCCCGCCGAGGGATACGCCGACAAGATCAGCGCCGACGCGGCCGGCGGCACGCTGCCCGACGTCGTCAACGTCTCGCCGGACCTCGTCGCCCCGCTCGCCGAGGCGGGCCTCGCCCTCGACCTCGACAAGGCCGCCGCCAAGTACGCACCCGAGTACCTGCCGGATGCGTGGGCGAGCCACCGGATACCGGGAACGAGCGGGACGTACGCCTTCCCCTGGTACCTGAACACCGGCCCGCTCTTCTACAACAAGTCCCTCTTCGAGAAGGCCGGGCTCGACCCGGACCAGCCGCCCAAGACGTACGACGAACTCTTCGCCGACGCCCTGCAGATGGCGAAGCGGAGCGACGGCAAGGTCGCCACCCTCGCCAACGTGCCCACCATCGAGGACTTCGGCCGTTACGGGGTCCAGCTCATGGACAAGAAGGGCACCGGCTTCGCCTTCGACGACGCGAAGGGGGTCGAGCTCCTCACCAAGTACAAGGAGCTGTACGACGCCAAGGCCCTCGACCCGCAGGCCCTGACCGCGACCCCGGAGTCCTCCGGCAGGAAGTTCCTCACCGGGGCCGTCGCCATGAACCCCGGCAGCGCCCTCGACCTCGGCAACTTCAAGAAGCAGGCGCCCGGCCTGTACAAGAACATCGGCATCACCGACCAGATCACCAGCACCGGCCACGTCAACATGTACGTGATGGGCGTGATGGTCAACTCCCGCACCAGGCACACACCCGCGGCGGTCGCCTTCGCGCACTACGTGACCGACGCGCGGAACCAGATGTCCTTCGCCAAGAAGGTCGCCATCTTCCCGAGCACCGCCGGCTCCCTCGACGACCCGTACTTCACCAAGGAGGACGGCACCGACGAGACGCGGGTACGGATCGCCGCCGCCAAGTCCCTGAAGAACGCCGTCAACTACACGCCGGTGCTGTTCAGCGAGCAGATGAAGACCGCGCTGCGCAACGAGGTGGCCAAGGCGCTGCAGGGCAAGGAGAGCCCCGGGACGGCTCTTGACAACGCTGTCAAGGCCTGCGACCGGCTCCTCCGGCAGCAGGGCTGAACCGGGCATGGCGAACCTCACGACGCGGTCCCGGGTGCGGCGCCAACTGCCCACCACTCCCTGGCTGTTCGCCGCCCCGGGACTCCTGATCACGGGTGCCTTCGTCCTCCATCCCTTCGTCTCCACCCTGTACAGCTCCCTCACCGACCGCCGCACCCTGATCCCGGGCCGCTTCGTGGGCCTCGCCAACTACCGCGAGCTGATCCACGACGACATGTTCTGGACCGGGCTGCGCAACAGCTCGCTCTACGTCCTCGGCGTCGTCCCGGCGCTGGTCGTCCTGCCGCTGCTGCTCGCCCTCCTGGTCCGGAAGAACATCCCCGGCATCACCTTCTTCCGGTCCGCCTTCTACACCCCGGTCGTCGCCTCGATCGTCGTGGTCGGCCTCGTCTGGGTGTGGCTGCTCGACGAACGCGGCCTGGTCAACTCCCTGCTGGAGACGGCCGGGATCGGCCGGATCGGCTTCCTCAGCGACCAGTGGCTGCTCCTGCTGAGCGCCATGGCCGTCACGGTCTGGAAAGGCCTCGGCTACTACATGATCATCTATCTGGCCGCGCTGGCGAACGTGCCCCGCGAGCTGCACGAGGCCGCCGCGGTGGACGGCGCGGGCCCGGTGCGCCGCTTCCTCACGGTCACCGTGCCCGCCGTGCGCTCCACCATGGTCCTCGTCGCCGCGCTCTCCTCGGTCGCCGCCTTCAAGGTGTTCTCCGAGGTCTACCTGATGGCGGGCCCGAGCGGCGGCCCGGCGGGCGAGGACACCACCCTCGTCATGCTCGTCCAGCGCACCGGCACCGGCCTGACCGGCCGCGTCGGCTACGCCTCCGCCCTGTCGGTCGTCGTCTTTGCCGTGACGGTCGCGCTGATGCTGCTGGTCCTGCGCGCCGACCGGAAGGAGGGGCCATGAGCGTCCTGGAGAAGGTACGGCCCCGGGGTTCCGTGCGGCCGCCCTCCGCCGTCCGGGAGCCGAAGGTCACCGACGAGCACGGGCGCCGCATCCGTGCCGGGGAGCTCGCCCTGCGCTACACACTGCTGCTCGTCGTGCTCGCGCTCACCGTCGGACCGTTCCTGTGGCAGCTGACGACCTCGCTCAAGGGCCCCACGGATGACATCTTCAGCTCCCCGCCGGAGTTCCTGCCGGGCCGTCCCACCCTGCACAACTACGAGCGGGTCGCCGACACCATCCCCGTCTGGGACTACGCCCTCAACTCCCTGAAGGTCGCCGGCGCCAGCGTCGTCACCAACTGCGTGGGCTCGGCGCTCGCCGGCTACGCCCTCGCCCGGCTGCGGTACCGGGGCCGCGGGGTCACCACCCTGGCCTTCGTCCTGGCGATGCTCGTGCCCGTCGAGGGCATCGTCATAGCCCAGTTCACCACCATGCGCGAACTCGGTCTGAACAACACCCTCCTCGGCGTCGTCCTGCCCGGTTCCATCGGCGCGATGAACGTCCTGCTGATGCGCAACGCCTTTCGCAACCTGCCGTACGAGATCGAGGAGGCGGCCTTCGTCGACGGCGCGAACGCCTGGCAGCGGTTCCTGCGGATCGCCCTGCCCTCGGTGAAGGGGACCCTCGCCGTCGTCGCGATCTTCGCCTTCATGGGCGCCTGGGACGACTTCCTGTGGCCGCTCATCGTGCTCAGCGACCCGTCCCGGTTCACCCTCACCATCGGCCTCAACTATCTGCACGGCACCTTCGCCAACGACGAACGGCTCGTCGCCGCCGGCACGGTCATCGCCGTGGCACCGCTCATCGCCCTCTTCGCCTGCCTCCAGCGGTACTTCTTCCGCGGGGTCGGCGAGGGCGCAGTCAAGGGCTGAACCCCGATCACCGCTCGCAAGGACACCGCATGCCTCCTGCCGTGCGCTTCGGCGTCAACTACACCCCGAGCCAAGGGTGGTTCCACCACTGGCTGGACTTCGACCCGGACTCCGTGCGGGCGGACCTCGACTCCATCGCCGCGCTGGGCCTGGACCACATCCGGGTCTTCCCGCTGTGGCCGTACTTCCAGCCCAACCGCGCGCTGATCCGCCCGCGCGCCGTCGAACAGCTCCGCGCCCTGGTCGACGCGGCCGGCGAACGCGGGCTCGACGTCAACGTGGACGGACTGCAAGGGCACCTGAGCAGTTTCGACTTCCTGCCCGCCTGGACCCGTACCTGGCACCGGCGCAACCTCTTCACCGACCCGGACGTCCTCGACGGGCAGGCCGCCTACCTGCGCACGCTCGCCGACGCCCTCGCCGACCGGCCCAACTTCCTCGGCATGACCGTCGGCAACGAGGTCAACCAGTTCTCGGCGGGACCGCATCCGGACCCCGACCGGGCAAGCCCCCCGCAGATCGAGGCCTGGCTGGAGCGGATGCTGACCGCCTGCGAGGAGGGCGCGCCGGGCAGGCTGCACCTGCACGCCGAGTACGACGCGACCTGGTACCAGGACGACATGCCGTTCACCCCCGCCCAGGCCGCCCGGCGCGGGACCGTCACCGCGGTGCACTCCTGGGTGTTCAACGGCACCGCGCAGCGGCACGGCCCTCTCTCCGTCCCCACGGAGCACCATGGCGCGTACCTGGTCGAACTGAGCAAGGCCTGGGCCGACGACCCGCACCGGCCGGTCTGGCTCCAGGAGGTCGGCGCGCCCGCACCCCTCGTCCCGGCCGAGCACGCCGCCGCGTTCACCCGGGCCACGGTGACCCACGCCCTTGACTGTCCCGACCTGTGGGGCATCACCTGGTGGTGCTCCCACGACGTCTCCCGCTCGCTCGCCGACTTCCCCGAACTCGAATACGGGCTCGGCCTGATGACCAACGACCGGCACCCCAAGGACCTCGCGCACGTGCTGGCGGCCGCGGCCCGCGCACCCCGGGACGCGCCCGCGATCCGCACCACGGCGCTCGTCGTGCCCGCCGACCCGGCCCTCCGTCCCCGGTGCGCCCCCGGCGGACCGGTCTTCGACGCCTTCTTCCGGCTGACCGCCGACGGCGCCCGCCCCACCACCGTCCTGGACACGCGCGCGAACGACACGGAACACCTCACCGCGCGCGGCATCACCGAGGTCCTCGCTCCCGACCAGGTACTCCCCACCCCACAAGGAGGCACTTGCTCGTGAACCCCACCAGACGTACCGTCCTGACAGCCACCGGCGCGCTCGCCCTGGCACCGTCCCCGTCCGCCACGGCCGCCACGAGGGGGCGCCCGGCGGCGACCGCCCCGTTCGCCTCGTACTGGTATCCCGACTCACTCCCGTCGGGGACCCCGGGCACCGGCGTCACCTGGCGCAGCCTGAAGAGCTGGCGGGCCGCCGACGACCCCGACCTCGCCTTCAACGCGGCCACCGTGCCGCTCGCCGCCCGTTTCACCCCCACCCCGGCCAACACGAGCGCCCGCTCGGGGCAGGCCCGGGTCCAGGCGCTGGTCTCCTTCGGGCCCACGTCGAGCAACCCCTCCCAGGGGTCGGCCACCGCCGACTACTACGCCCTCACCCACTGGGCGTACCTCGACGAACTGGTCTTCTGGGGCGGCTCGGCGGGCGAGGGGCTGATCCTCGCCCCGAACGCGCCGGTCGTGGACGCGGCCCACCGGCACGGCGTCCCCGTACTCGGCAACATCTTCCTGCCGCCCGTCGCCTACGGCGGACAGCTCCAGTGGACCCGCGACCTCGTGCAAAAGGACTCCGCCGGGCGCTTTCCGCTGGCGGCACAGCTGGTCGCCGTCGCGGCGGCGTACGGCTTCGACGGGTGGTTCGTGAACGCCGAGACGGGCGGCGGGAACAGTGCGCTGGGCGCCGCGGTGCTCGGCTTCGTACGGGAGCTGAAGTCCCTCGCCGCCGCGCAGGGGCAGCGGGTCACCTGGTACGACGCCATGACCGTGAACGGGTCCGTGAGCTGGCAGGGGGCGCTCAACAGTCAGAACCAGACGTTCTTCCAGGCCGCCGACGACATGTTCGTCGACTTCCGGTGGAGCGCCGGCACGCTCGCCGCCTCGGGGCGCAGGGCCGAGCAACTGGGGCGTGCCCGCTACGAGTTGTGGGCGGGTGTAGACGTCGAGTCGAACGGCTCGAACACCCCCGTGGACTGGGATGCGATCCTGCCGTCGGGCAAGGCGCACGTCGCCTCCATCGGCTTCTACCGCCCCGAGTGGACCCGCAACCACCTTCCGGCCGGGCACACCCCGGGCGACTTCCACGCCGCCGACGACCGGTTCTGGACCGGGCGGTCGCCGGATCCGGCGCGGCCGGACGGGACGGACCCCTGGCGGGCGCCCGCGGTGTCGGTCGCGGACCGGTCGACGGTGTCGGCGATGCCGTTCGCCAGCGTCTTCAACACCGGGCACGGGCTGCGCTGGTACGAGGACGGGGCGGTCACCTCGGACGTGCCGTGGAACCACCTCGGTCTCCAGGACCGGCTGCCGTCCCGCCGGTGGGTGGTGCGGACGGCTGGTGAGCGGCCGACCGTCACCTTCGACTTCGCGGACGCGTGGCGGGGCGGCAGCAGCGTGCTGGTCGAGGGCGAACCGGATCAACCAGCGGTACTGGACCTGTACGCGACACGGCTGCCGATCAGCGCCGACACGGTTGTCGAGCTGACGCATCGCACCGACGCTGGGAGCGTGAACGTCGAGCTCGCCGTCGCCACCGCCGAGCCGAGCGGCGCCGGCGCGACACCCCCGTACACCTGTCTGTCTGTGAACCCGGTCAGCGCCCGCCGCCGAGGGCGGGCTGTGAACCCGGTCAACGGCTGGCAGACCTCGACCGTACGGCTCGCAGGGCTGTCCGGCACCGTGCACGCCATCGGTGTCCGCCTCACCGCCACCGACGGTCCCGTGCGCTGGCGGCTGGGCGGGCTCGCCGTCCGCGACGGCGCCCGGCCGCCCGCCGCCCCCTGCGGAGCGCGGATCACCGCCGCCTCCGGGGGCGATCTGCGCTTCGCCTGGAGCGCCGCTCCCGGCCCCGTACGCCACTACGAACTCCACCGTCTCCTTCCCGACGGCACCCGGCGCTTCCTCGGCGGCACCTGCCAGCGGGCGTACTTCGTCTCCGGACTCCGGCCCGAGCAGGGCGAGCGGGCGGCACGGTTCGAAGTCCGGTCGGTGGGGGAGCTGTACACCGCGTCGGCCCCCGTGACCGTCACGCACACCTGGTGACCACCCTCGACCCAGCAACGGAGCACCCCGCATGCATGACGACCGCAGCCTGGTCGAAGCCCGCCTCAGGCGCGTCCTCGACGAGCGCGTCCGCCCCGCCGTGTACCCCGAATCCGTGCCCCTGGAGGTGGCGGTGTGGCACGCGCCCGGCGAGCCCGTACCCGTCGACGAGGGGCTCGCGGCCGAGCCCGAGCCGATCGAGGTGGGCGCCCGGTGGGGTGCTCCCTGGGGCACCAGCTGGTTCCGGGTGACCGGAACCGTGCCCGAGGCCTGGGCCGGGAAGACCGTCGAGGCCCTGCTCGACCTCGGCTTCGACGAGAACATGCCCGGCTTCCAGTGCGAGGGCCTGGTCTACCGCCCCGACGGCACCCCCGTGAAGGGCCTCAACCCGCGCAACCAGTGGGTCCGCGTGGGAGCGCCCGTCGAGGGGGGCGAGGAGGTACGGCTGCACATCGAGGCCGCCTCCAACCCGGTCATCCTCGACTACCACCCCTTCCGGCCCACACTCCTCGGCGACAGGGAGACCGCGGGCGGCGAACCCCAGTACACGCTCACGCGCATGGACCTCGCGGTCTTCGACGAGACCGTCTGGCAGCTCGTGATCGACCTGGAGGTGCTCGGTGAGCTGATGGCCGAGCTGCCGGTGGAGTCCGCCCGCCGCTGGGACGTCCTGCGCGCGCTGGAGCGGGCGCTGGACGCCATCGACCTGCAGGACGTGGGCGGCTCGGCGGCGCGGGCCCGTTCCTGTCTCACCGGTGTCCTGGCCGCGCCCGCAGTCCCCTCCGCGCACCGCATCAGCGCCGTCGGCCACGCGCACATCGACTCGGCGTGGCTGTGGCCGCTGCGCGAGACGGTCCGCAAGGTGGCCCGTACGACGTCCAACATGACCGCCCTCCTGGAGGACGAACCCGACTTCGTCTTCGCCATGTCGCAGGCCCAGCAGTGGGCGTGGGTGAAGGAGCACCGGCCCGAGGTGTGGGCCCGGGTGAAGAAGGCGGTGGCCGACGGGCGGTTCGTGCCGGCCGGCGGTATGTGGGTGGAGTCGGACACCAACATGCCCGGCTCGGAGGCGATGGCCCGTCAGTTCGTGCACGGCAAGAGGTTCTTCCTCGACGAGTTCGGCATCGAGAACGAAGAGGCCTGGCTGCCCGACACCTTCGGCTTCGCCGCCGGCCTGCCGCAGATCATCAGGGCCGCGGGCGCCAAGTGGCTGCTCACCCAGAAGATCTCCTGGTCCCAGACGAACAAGTTCCCGCACCACACCTTCCTGTGGGAGGGCATCGACGGCACGAGGATCTTCACGCACTTCCCGCCGGTCGACACCTACAACTGCTCCATGCGGGGCGGCGAGATCGCCCACGCGGCCCGCAACTTCAAGGACAAGGGATCCGCCCGTCACTCGCTCGCGCCCACCGGCTGGGGCGACGGGGGCGGCGGCACGACCCGCGAGATGGTCGCCAAGGCGGCCCGCCTGCGTGATCTGGAGGGCTCGGCCACCGTCGTCTGGGAGACACCGGGGCAGTTCTTCGCGAAGGCGGAGGCCGAGTACGCCCACCCGCCGGTCTGGGTGGGGGAGCTCTACCTGGAACTGCACCGCGCCACCCTCACCAGCCAGGCGAGGACCAAGCAGGGCAACCGCCGCAGCGAACACCTCCTGCGCGAGGCCGAACTGTGGGCCGCCACGGCCGCCGTGCGTACCGGATTCCCTTATCCCTACGAGGAGTTGGACCGAATCTGGAAGACGGTCCTGCTGCACCAGTTCCACGACATCCTGCCCGGTTCCTCGATCGCCTGGGTGCACCGCGAGGCCCGCGCCACCTACGACCGCCTCGCCGCGGAGCTGGAGGCGATCACCGGCTCGGCCCAGCGGGCCCTGGCCGGCGAGGGCACGGTGCCCCTC
>NZ_JBHYKH010000348.1:0-9653 GCF_042741275.1 Streptomyces sp. NPDC058964 | reverse complement strand
CCCGGGACCACACGGGAACTCCGCCGCGGCGCGTGTGCGTTGGCAGGGCACCAGGATCCGTAAGCCCGGCCCCGCCTCCAGGCCCATCGCCTGCGGAAATCCCGGACCCCGCCGGTCCCCCGCACTGTGACGTGTGGCACCATGCTGGCCACCCCCCCACCGGCACAGCCACCACAGGAGACACTCCTAGTGCAGCAATCCGCCGTCCCGGAACTGGCACACACCCACGCCCGGCCCATCCACTGGGTCGCGACCGCAACCGCTGTCGCCGGAGTCGTGGCCCTCTCCTCCGTCCTGCAGCCCGGCTCGGCCACAGCCGCCCAGCCCACCGCCGGCACCGAGGCGAAATCCGCCCCCGCGGCCGCCGCGCCACCCAGCACCCGGGGCGTCCACTTCCCCTTGGAATGCGGTCCGGTGAAGGCAGTGGTCCAGAAGAAGGCCACTGGAGACCTCGACGGTGACGGCCGCCCCGAAACGGTCGTCGTGGTGCACTGCAACGCCCCCATGGGCACCCCGCCCGACGCCGTGTACGTCCTCACCCGGGCCGCCGGCGCCGACCGGCCCCGAATAGTCGCGACCCTCGTCGCCCCCAAGGACCGGTTCACCGTCACCGACTTCACCGTCCGGGCCGGAGCCGTCACCGCGACCCTGCTCGGCTACTCCTCGTCCGATGTGCCCAGTTGCTGCCCCGACGTGAAGACACCGGCCAAGTGGCAGTGGAAGGGCGGCGCGTTCGTCCGCTCCACACCCGTCGGCACCCACAGCGTCTGAGCCCCGACGCAGGACCCGGACATGCCAAACACGCCCTGGGAACCCAGGGCGTGTGAGAAATCAGACAAATATCACGCCGCGTGTCCGCGGTATCACTCCGCGTCGGGTCCGTAGACCTCGACCCTGTCCGAAACCCGACGCACGTGGATGCACTCGCCGGGACATTCCCGCACCGAATCCACCACGTCCGTCAGAAGCGGCAACGGCACCGCCGTCACTGCCCCCTTGGCCTGCAACAGCTCGTCGTCCGCGCCCTTCACATAGGCCAGGCCGTCGATGTCCAGCTCGAACACCTCGGGCGCGTACTGGGCGCAGATCCCGTCGCCCGTACACAGATCCTGGTCGATCCAGACCTCCAGCGCCTCACTGCCGGCCGGGGCCTCCTGCTGCACGGTCATCTCTCCTGCCGTTTCTGCGCCGGGCCTGACGGGAATCCGGCCAGCTCCGGCGGGTGTTGAACGCTTCGAGCCTACCTCCGGCGGCTTCCCAATCATGTTCGGTGGGTATTCCCCTGGCGTGAGGGAGAGCGCAAGGGTGAAGATCGGACACTCCTTGACAGTCTTTGTGATCTAGGGGTTTCAATCGACACCCACCCAGGTAGGGTCTGGAAGCGTCCAGCTCCCCTTGGAGGAGGTGAGGACCGTGGCAGCCCACGACGACGACATGAACCGCGGCATCCGCCCGGGACGAGGGTCCGACGACCCGGCCGGGCAGATCGCCTACCTTGAGCAGGAGATCGCCGTCCTGCGACGCAAGCTCGCCGACTCTCCGCGACACACGAGGATTCTCGAAGAGCGGATCGTCGAGCTGCAGACGAATCTGGCCGGCGTGTCCGCCCAGAACGAGCGACTCGCCAACACGCTCCGCGAGGCCCGAGACCAGATCGTGGCCCTCAAGGAAGAGGTCGACCGGCTCGCCCAGCCACCGGCCGGCTTCGGGGTCTTCTTGCAGGCCAACGAGGACAGCACGGCCGACATCTTCACCGGCGGCCGCAAGCTCCGCGTGAACGTCAGCCCCAGCGTCGACCTCGACGACCTCAGGCGCGGCCAGGAAGTCATGCTCAACGAGGCGCTCAACGTGGTCGAGGCCATGGAGTACGAGCGCGTCGGGGACATCGTCACCCTCAAGGAGATCCTCGAGGACGGCGAGCGGGCCCTGGTGCTCGGGCACACCGACGAGGAACGGGTGGTACGGCTCGCCGAGCCGCTGCTGGACGTCACCATCCGCCCCGGCGACGCCCTGCTGCTCGAACCGCGCTCCGGCTACGTCTACGAGATCGTCCCCAAGAGCGAGGTGGAGGAACTCGTCCTCGAAGAGGTCCCCGACATCGGTTACGAGCAGATCGGCGGCCTCGGCGGCCAGATCGAGGCCATCCGCGACGCGGTCGAGCTGCCGTACCTCTACCCGGACCTGTTCAAGGAGCACGAGCTCCGGCCGCCGAAGGGAGTCCTGCTCTACGGGCCTCCCGGATGCGGAAAGACGCTCATCGCCAAGGCCGTGGCCAACTCTCTCGCCAAGAAGGTCGCGGAGGTGACCGGCCAGGCCGCCGGCAAGAGCTTCTTCCTCAACATCAAGGGCCCCGAGCTCCTCAACAAGTACGTCGGCGAGACCGAGCGTCAGATCCGCCTCGTCTTCCAGCGCGCACGGGAGAAGGCCAGCGAGGGCACCCCCGTGATCGTCTTCTTCGACGAGATGGAATCCCTCTTCCGCACCCGTGGCTCCGGCGTCAGCTCGGACGTGGAGAACACCATCGTCCCGCAGCTGCTCGCCGAGATCGACGGCGTGGAGGGCCTGCAGAACGTGGTCGTGATCGGTGCCTCCAACCGCGAGGACATGATCGACCCCGCCATCCTGCGCCCCGGCCGGCTCGACGTGAAGATCAAGATCGAGCGTCCCGACGCCGAAGCGGCCAAGGACATCTTCGGGAAGTACCTCACCGAGCGCCTCCCGTTGCACGCGGACGACCTCGGCGAGCACGGCGGCGACAAGGGCGTCACGGTCCAGAGCATGATCCAGACCGCGGTCGAGCACATGTACGCCGAATCCGAGGAAAACCGCTTCCTGGAGGTCACCTACGCCAACGGTGACAAGGAAGTCCTCTACTTCAAGGACTTCAACTCCGGCGCCATGATCGAAAACATTGTCGGACGCGCCAAGAAAATGGCGATCAAGGAATTCCTCGAGCACAACCAGAAGGGTCTCCGCGTCTCCCACCTGCTCCAGGCCTGCGTGGACGAGTTCAAGGAGAACGAGGACCTGCCCAACACCACCAACCCCGACGACTGGGCCCGCATCTCCGGTAAGAAGGGCGAACGGATCGTCTACATCCGTACCCTCATCACCGGAAAGCAGGGCGCGGACACCGGACGCTCCATCGACACGGTGGCGAACACCGGCCAGTACCTGTAAAGGCGGGGCGGGGGGGGGGGGGGGGCCCCCCCCCGGGGACCCCCCCCCCGACTGTTTTGCAGGCCACGGCTGGAGCAGGCAATGACGCAAATGATCTCCCCACCGGCGCGGAGGCGTTCTAGGCTCTTTCCTACCGCCGAGTCGCGCAGTGCGGGGACGGGCACCGCACACGCACCGGAGCGCCAGCGGTACTTGAGCGGCGTCCACGACCGAGGGTGCCGCCGGGCAAGGAGGGCCGCATGACCGTACGGCGAGTAATGGGCATCGAGACGGAGTACGGGATCTCCGTCCCCGGCCACCCCAACGCCAATGCCATGCTCACCTCATCCCAGATCGTCAATGCCTACGCGGCGGCGATGCACCGGGCCCGCCGGGCCCGCTGGGACTTCGAGGAGGAGAACCCACTGCGGGACGCCCGGGGCTTCGACCTCGCCCGCGAGGCCGCCGACGCCAGCCAGCTCACCGACGAGGACATCGGCCTCGCCAACGTCATCCTCACCAACGGCGCCCGCCTCTACGTCGACCACGCACACCCCGAATACAGCGCACCGGAGGTCACCAACCCCCGCGACGCCGTCCTCTGGGACAAGGCCGGTGAGCGCATCATGGCGGAGGCCGCCGAACGGGCCGCCCAGCTCCCCGGCGCCCAGCCCATCCACCTCTACAAGAACAACACCGACAACAAGGGCGCCTCCTACGGCACGCACGAGAACTACCTGATGAAGCGGGAGACCGCCTTCTCGGACATCGTGCGCCACCTGACGCCCTTCTTCGTCTCCCGCCAGGTCTTCACCGGCGCGGGCCGCGTCGGCATCGGCCAGGACGGCCACGAGCACGGCTTCCAGCTCAGCCAGCGCGCGGACTACTTCGAGGTCGAGGTCGGCCTGGAGACGACCCTCAAACGCCCGATCATCAACACCCGCGACGAACCCCACGCCGACGCGGAGAAGTACCGCCGGCTCCACGTGATCATCGGCGACGCCAACCTGTCGGAGATCTCGACCTACCTGAAGCTGGGCACGACGGCCCTGGTGCTGTCGATGATCGAGGACGGCTTCATCGCGGTCGACCTGGCGGTGGACCAGCCCGTACGCACCCTCCACCAGGTCTCGCACGACCCGACGCTCAAGCGTCTGGTCACGCTCCGCAGCGGACGCACACTCACCGCGGTCCAGCTCCAGATGGAGTACTTCGAGCTGTCCCGCAAGTACGTCGAGGAGCGCTTCGGGGCGGACGCCGACGAACAGACCAAGGACGTCCTCAGCCGTTGGGAGGACACCCTCAACCGGCTCGAGAACGACCCGATGAGCCTCGCCGGCGAACTGGACTGGGTGGCCAAGCGAGAACTCATGGAGGGCTACCGCCGCCGCGACGGCATCGACTGGGACGCCGCCCGGCTGCACCTCGTCGACCTCCAGTACGCGGACGTACGGGCCGAGAAGGGCCTCTACAACCGCCTGGTGGCCCGGGGACGCATGAAGCGGCTCCTGGACGAGTCCGAGGTCGAGCGGGCCCGTACGAAGCCGCCGGAGGACACCCGCGCCTACTTCCGCGGACGCTGCCTGGAGCAGTACGCCGACGACGTCGCGGCGGCCTCCTGGGACTCGGTCATCTTCGACCTGCCCGGACGTGACAGCCTCCAGCGCGTCCCAACCCTCGAACCGCTTCGCGGAACGCGTAATCACGTCAAGGAGCTCCTGGACCGCTGTCGCACGGCAGAAGACCTGGTCAGGGTCCTTTCGGGCGGCTGAGAAGGCGCTCGGACCGCATCGGGCGACCGGGGTGGAAACCCCGGCGGCCGGGAATCATCGAGGTGGCCCCCGTACGTTGGAGAAACTGCGGGGCCGATGTCGGACCCGGCTTGTAGGGTCTGATCATCACCGATCGGCAGGAATGCCGACCTGTCGACCATGTCGGGCGAACTGAGCGGGGTGAGGGTTATGGCGACCAAGGACACCGGCGGCGGCCAGCAGAAGGCGACGCGCTCCACGGAGGAGGTCGAGGAGCAGACGCAGGAAGCACAGGCCTCCGACGACCTCAAGGAGCGCCACGAGAAGCTGAGCGACGACGTGGACTCCGTCCTGGACGAGATTGACGATGTCCTCGAGGAGAATGCAGAGGACTTCGTTCGAAGTTTCGTTCAGAAGGGCGGCGAGTAGCCTTCGAAACGAAGGTCATGACGGCGCTGAGGTTGGCAATCGAAGACAGCGTGAAGCGTTGCTCGCGGTGCAAGGAGCCCAGGCCGCGAGCAGCCTTCGCCAGTGACAAGGCAGCCCTTGACGGGTTGCAGGCCCGCTGTCGGGAGTGCTGGGCGGCCAAGGGGCGCGCGGGCCGCCTGAGACGCAACTACGGCCTCACCGAATCCGAGCGTGACGCGATGGTCGCCTCCCAGAAGGGGCTCTGCGTGATCTGCCCAAAGGCTCCGGCCGTACATGTGGATCACTGCCACAAGACGGGTAGGGTCCGTGGCGTACTGTGCTTCAACTGCAATTCGGCCATCGGCAAGTTGGGCGACGTTCCTGACGCCGTACGCCGGGCCGCCGCCTATCTGGAAGGAAACTCGTGGAAGCCAATACTCGTGGCACCGGGCGTCTACCAGCTGCCTTCCTGACGCCAGGGTCCTCTTCGTTCATGGACTTCCTCTCCGAGCACCAGCCCGAGCTGCTCCCCGGAAAGCGGCAGCTGCCGCCCACCCAGGGTGTGATCGAGGCGCCGCACGGCACCACCATCGTCGCCGTGACGTTCCCGGGCGGTGTCGTGCTCGCCGGTGACCGCAGGGCCACCATGGGCAACGTCATCGCGCAGCGGGACATCGAGAAGGTGTTCCCGGCCGACGAGTACTCGGCCGTGGGCATCGCCGGTACGGCGGGTCTCGCCGTCGAGATGGTCAAGCTCTTCCAGCTGGAGCTGGAGCACTTCGAGAAGGTCGAGGGTGCCCAGCTGTCGCTGGAGGGCAAGGCGAACCGGCTGTCGACCATGATCCGGTCCAACCTCGGCATGGCCATGCAGGGTCTGGCCGTGGTGCCGCTCTTCGCCGGTTACGACGTCGACCGGGCCAAGGGCCGGATCTTCTCCTACGACGTGACGGGCGGCCGTTCCGAGGAGCACAATTTCGCCGCCACCGGTTCGGGCTCGATCTTCGCGCGCGGTGCGATGAAGAAGCTGTTCCGTGACGACCTGGCCGAGGACCAGGCCACCACGCTGGTGGTCCAGGCTCTGTACGACGCGGCAGACGACGACTCGGCGACCGGTGGTCCCGATGTCGCCCGCCGGATCTACCCCATCGTCACCGTGATCACCGAGGACGGTTTCCGCCGGCTCACCGAGGACGAGTCCTCCGAGATCGCCCATGCGGTGCTGGCGCGGCGTCTGGAGGAGCCGGACGGCCCGCGGGCCGCGCTGCTCTAGCCCGGCGGCCCGTCTTTTCAAGGTGATCGCAGTGACTTCGACAGAAAGGGACGGATAACCGGTGTCGACGCCGTTCTATGTCTCACCCCAGCAGGCCATGGCCGACCGGGCGGAGTACGCCCGCAAGGGCATCGCTCGTGGTCGCAGCCTGGTCGTGCTGCAGTACGCCGACGGCATTGTCTTCGTCGGTGAGAACCCGTCCCGCGCGCTGCACAAGTTCAGCGAGATCTACGACCGGATCGGCTTCGCGGCCGCCGGCAAGTACAACGAGTACGAGAATCTGCGCATCGGCGGCGTGCGCTATGCCGATCTGCGCGGTTACACCTACGACAGGGACGACGTGACCGCCCGCGGTCTCGCCAACGTCTACGCCCAGACGCTGGGCACGATCTTCTCCAGCGCGGCCGAGAAGCCGTACGAGGTGGAGCTGGTCGTCGCGGAGGTCGGCGACACGCCCGAGGGTGACCAGATCTACCGGCTGCCGCACGACGGGTCGATCGTGGACGAGCACGGCTCGGTCGCAGTCGGCGGCAACGCCGAGCAGATCAGCGGTTTCCTGGACCAGCGTCACCAGGACGGCATGAGTCTCGCGGAGGCGCTGAAGCTGGCCGTGCAGGCCCTGTCCCGTGACACGAACGGCACCGAGCGGGAGATTCCCGCCGAGCGCCTGGAGGTCGCGGTGCTGGACCGGACGCGTCCGCAGCAGCGCAAGTTCAAGCGCATCGTCGGCCGTCAGCTGTCCCGTCTTCTGGAGGCGGACGGCGCGGCCACGGAGGCGGAGAGCTCCGAGGAGGAGTAGTCCCGTCCCACCTCGCCCCGTGTGCCCCGGCCGGCTGTCATCGGCCGGGGCACGGTCGTAGTGCCGGGTGTCATCCGTGCGGTCAGCGGTCCCGTGGCGGCGCCGTGGAGCCGCGTACGACCAGTTGCACGGGGATGTCGCCGCCGCCGGGCTCCCGGCCCTCCAGGACGGCCAGAAGGGCCTGCATGCCGCGTTCGCCGAAGAGCTCCGCGTCGAGGCGCACGGTGGTGAGCTCGGGGTCGATGGCGGTGGCGAGGGCGAGGTCGTCGAGGCCGGTTACCGAGATGTCGTCGGGGACGCGCAGGCCCAGGCGGCGGAGGGCTTTGTAGGCGCCTGCCGCGAGCTTGTCGTCGTCGCACACCAGGGCCGTGGGGCGGGGTCCGGGTGCGGCGAGGGCGGTCTCGGTGGCCCGCAGGGCGCCCTCGATGGAGATGGGGGCGTGGATGGTGCGCAGGTCGGTGCCGGGGGTGGTGCCGAGGCGTGCGGCCAGTTCTCGCGCGCGTACCTCGAAGGTCCAGGAGGCGATGTCGGCGGCGAGGTGCAGGAAGCGGCGGTGGCCGAGGTCCAGGAGGTGGTCGGCGACCTGGCGGACGCCGTCGGCGATGTCGAGGTTGACGGTGGCGGCGCCGAGGCTGCCTTCGGGGTCGCTGTCGAGCATGACGAGGGGGAGCTGGTCGCCGCGGATGGCGGTGAGGGCGTCGGCGGCCATGGAGGAGGCGATGACGCCGTCGAGGGCGGCCTGTGCGGAGGCGAAGGGGTTGCGGGCGGGGCCGATGCCTTCGGGGGAGGGGTAGAGGACGACGCCGAAGCCGTGCTGGGCGGCGACTGCGGCGGCGCCGGTGTAGACGCCGGCGAAGAATTCGGTGGTGAGGGCCGGGACGACGAGGAGTACGGTGCGGGTCCGGCCGAGGCGGAGGTTGCGGGCGGCGAGGTTGGGCCGGTAGCCGAGGTCGCGTGCGGCTTCGCGTACGCGTTCGGCGGTGGTTTCCGAGACGCGGCCGCGCCATTTGTCGCCGAGTACGAGTGAGACGGCCGCCTGGGAGACGCCGGCGGCCTGTGCGACGTCACGGCTCGTCGGGCGCGTGCTGCTGCGTGCCACCGTGGGTGCGCTCCTTCGTGTGCTGTTGTGCTGCTGCTGTGCCACCGGCGGTCGCTGTCGGCCGTCTGGACTCCTGAACAGCGCACATGGTACGTATGACAGTGGACGTTATACGTAACACGTGAAGGTGGGACATGGCCGCGGGATACGTGGAGATCCTCAGGGCGAGGTACGCGGCCCGGCTGCTGGTGGGCACGCTGGTGGGCCGGCTGCCGAACGCGACGGCGGCGATCGTGCTGGTGCTGTTCGTCCGTGCCGAGGGCGGCACCTACAGCCTCGCCGGGGCGCTGGCGGCCGTCTACGGGGTCGCCAACGCCGTGGGGCAGCCCGTGCTCGGGCGGCTGGTGGACGTGCACGGGCAGCCGCGGGTGCAGCTGCCGGCCGCGGTCCTGTCGGCCCTCGCCATGACGGTCTTCGCCTTCGGCGGCATCGACCCGCTGCCCTCCGCGTACGCCGCCGTGGCGGCGGCCGGGCTGTTCACCCCGCCCCTGGAGGGCGGTCTGCGCGCCCTGTGGCCGTCGGTGCTGCGCCGGGAGGAGCAGGTGCACACGGCGTACGCCATGGACGCCGTGGCCCAGGAAGTGATGTACACCGTGGGGCCGTTGCTGGTGACGCTGTGCGCGTCGCTGTGGTCGGAGCGGGCAGCGCTGCTCGTCCTGAACGCCGTCGGCGTGCTCGGGGCGCTCTCCGTGGTCGTCTCGCCGCCCTCGCGCGCGTGGCGTTCGGCGCCGCGCGAGGCGCACTGGCTGGGCGCGCTCAGGTCGCCGGGGCTGCTGGCGCTGCTCGCCTCGTTCCTCTTCGTGGGCATCGCGATGGGCGCCATCACGGTCGCCTCCGTGCCGTACGCCGACGAGCACGGCGGCGACGCGGTGTACGGCTGGCTGATGGCCGGGCTGGGGCTGGGCGCGCTGCTGGGCGGGACCGGGTACGGGGCGCGGCGGTGGGCCGGTGCGCCGGAGCGGCGACTGCGGGTCCTGGTGGGGCTTCTGGCGGTGTGTTATCTGCCGCTGACGCTGATGCCCGGCGCGGTGGCGATGGTGCTGCTGTCGGTGGTGGGCGGCGGGGTGCCGGGGCCGGCCCAAGCCGGTGCCGTGGGGGGCGGCGCGCCGCCCCCCCCCCGCGGCCCCGGGACCGCCAGTGGCGGTTACACAAAAACCAACCCCCCCG
>NZ_JBHYKH010000347.1:0-9656 GCF_042741275.1 Streptomyces sp. NPDC058964 | reverse complement strand
CTGATGGTGGAGATCCGCCGGGACACCTACATGACCGAGCCCGGCGGACCGGCCGGCCCCGGGCTGTCCCGCCTCGCCGCGTCGCTGGCGGCCCTCGTCGACGCCGTGTCCGGCTGACCGGTCACCTCCGGGGCCCCCCGCGGCCCCCCCGCCCGGGGGGGCGCGCGGCCCGCCGGTGGCGCCGCCGGGCTCGGTCTCCCGCCCGCCGTTCCGGCGGCCGAGCGGGAGGCGCTGCGGGAGCAGATCCGGGAGGTCCACGCGCACTACCGCGCGCTGCTGGAGGAGGAGCGGTACGCGCAGGCCGCCGAGGTGGTGGGCGAGATGATCGAGCCCGCCGCGCGCGCCCTCGGCTCGGAGAACAAGGCGGTTCTCGGGCTGCGCATGCGACGGGCGGTCAGCCGCCAGCTGGCGGGCGACCACCGGGCCGCGCTGCCCGAGTTCGAGGCGCTCGCCGACGCCTACGGGCGGGTGAGCGGCCCGGGCAGTGAGGAGGCGCTGGACAGCCGGGCGCAGGCGGCGCGCTGCCGGGGCGAACTCGGCCAGGTGACGGAGGCGTTGGCGGGGCTGCACGACGTCCTCGATGTCGTCCGGTCCGTGGACGGCGATATGAGCGAGACGGCCGTGGAACTGCGGCGCGACATCGGCATGCTGCTGCTTGCGCAGGGGCGGGCCGCAGACGCCTTCGACGTGCTGGAGCCGCTGCACGAGGACTTGTGCATGGTGTTCGGCCCGGACGACGAACTCACCGCCGAGGTCGCCGAGACGCTGGCCGTGATCCGTCTGGATCTCGACGGTGGCAGCCCCAGATCCTCCCCCTGACCTGGCACTCCGCCCGCATCGCACCCCGCCCGGCCCTTAGGATCCCCTCATGCCGCAGCTCGCCTTCGACATCGGTTTCTTCGCCGAACTCCCCAAGCTCCAGCCCCCGGTCAGAAAGGGCGTGCTCGAGGCTTGGGAGAAGTTCAACCAGCTCACCCTCGATCAGCTCTTCAAGGATCAGGGGCTGAAGCTGGAGAGCCTGACGAACGCGAAGGACAAGCAGATACGGACGATCCGCATCGACCAGTTCTGGCGCGGTGTGGTCCTCGCTCCGCCGACCGGGGACACGTTCATCCTGCTGCGGGTCATGCAGCACGACAAGGCGATCGCCTGGGCGAAGAAGCAGAAGGCCAGCATCAACGAGGTGACGCGGGCCGTCGAGATCCGGGACGCCGCGACCCTGGACGAGCTCACGCCGGCGTACGAGCGGGTCGCGGAGGGCTCCCCGAAGAAGCGGCTGTTCGCGGAGTTCTCCGACGGGGACCTTAAGGCTCTCGGCATCGACGACGAGACGCTGCGGCAGGCGCGGTCACTCGTCGACAAGGAGCAGTTGGAGGTGTTCGCGCCGCTGCTGCCGCAGGACCAGCGGGAGGTGCTGCAGTACCTCGCCGAAGGGATCCCGATCGAGGAGGTGTGGCAGGACATCGTCGCGCCCGCCCTCCAGGCGTCGACGCAGCCGGTGGACACGCAGGACTACGAGACGGCGATCCGGCACACCCGGGCGCGCATCGCGCTGGTCACGGCGCCGGAGGAACTGCGGGACATCCTGGAGAAGCCGTTCGCGGCCTGGCGGGTGTTCCTGCACCCCTCGCAGCGCAAGGTGGCCTACCGGGCGTCGTACTCGGGGCCGGCCCAGGTCACCGGTGGGCCCGGCACCGGCAAGACCGTCGTCGCCCTGCACCGCGTCAAGCACCTGCTGGGGCACCTGCGCGACGGGGACCGCATCCTGCTCACCACCTACACCAACGCGCTCGTCAACGCGCTCCGCTCCGGCCTCGAGTCGCTGGTGGAGGACCCGGAACTGCGCGAGAAGGTGGACATCTCGACGGTGGACGGATTCGCCAGCCGGGTCGTCGCAGAGGCGCCGGGCGCGGTGGCTCTGCGGCCGCTGATGAACAACGAGGAGGAGAGCCGCTGGGGCAAGGCCGCCAAGGCGACCGGCTTCCCCGGCAGCGCGCAGTTCCTCGCCCAGGAGTACCGGCACGTCATCGTCGCCCAGGACCTCCGGAGCCTCGCCGAGTACGAGTCGGCGGACCGGCGTGGGCGCGGGAGCCGGCTGACGGCGGCCGAGCGGCCGCTGGTGTGGGAGACAGTAGAGCGGTTCACGAACGGCCTGGCCGCGGACGGGGCCCGGACCTGGCTGCAGACCTGCGCGGAGGCGGCGCGGCTGCTGGCGGAGAAGGGGCCGCAATACCGGCATGTGGTGGTGGACGAGGCGCAGGACCTGCACCCGGCGCAGTGGCGTCTGCTGCGCGCGGCCGTGCCCGCCCGCCCGGACGACCTGTTCATCGCGGGCGACCCGCACCAGCGCATCTACGACTCGAAGGTGTCCTTGAAGTCGCTCGGCATCAAGGTCACCGGGCGGTCGGTGAAGCTGCGCAAGAACTACCGCAGCACCCAGGAGATCCTGCGCTGGTCCACCGCCCTGCTCATCGGCCGTCCCATCGCCCAGCTGGAGGACGAGGGCCGCGACGACACGCTGCTCGGATACCGCTCCGCCCTGCACGGCGACGGGCCTGCCGTGCACGCGGCGGCGGACGAGGACGTCGAACTCGCGGCTCTGGTCGCCCAAGTGCGGACGTGGCTGGATGCGGGCGTCGGCGCCGAGGAGATCGGGGTGAGCACCCGGTTCAACAAGACGTGCGCCAAGGCGGTGACCCACCTCAAGACCGCCGGCATCCCCGCCGTATCGCTGCGGTCCGCCGACACCGCGGGCGCGGCGGATGCCGTACGGGTCGGAACCATGCACTCATTCAAGGGACTTGAGTTCCGCTGCGTCGCGGTGATCGGCGCCAACGACGGTGCCGTGCCGTTCGCGAAGGCGGTGACGCCGGCCGAGCTGGATTCCAAGCAGCACGAGACGGACATGATGTCGGAACGCTGCCTGCTGTTCGTCGCCTGCACGAGAGCGCGCGACAGTCTGTACGTGTCGTGGTCGGGCGAGGCGAGTCCGTTCCTGGTGGAGGCCGGTACACCTCAGGAGAGTCCGGCGGGGTGACTATAAGCATCACCGTGCCGTCCGGCGTGACGTCATAGAGTGCCCGCCCGACGCATGACGAAGGTCATCGGTGAAGAGGGGGCGCGAAGTTGCAGGCGAAAGAGACGTTGTTCGACGATCTCGTACAGGGGCGGGCACAGCAGTCCCAAGTGCCGCTCTGCCAGAGGACGTACTCCTGGACGGAGAAACAACTCGCGCAGTTGTGGGACGACATCCTGGAGCAGGCGGAGTTGGTGGAGCCCGGGGACAAAAGGAGCACCCACTTCCTCGGCTCGGTGGTCCTCGCGCCCTCGCCGCAGAACGAGCCGACGTTCCCGCGCTGGCTGGTGGTGGACGGACAGCAGCGCCTCACGGCACTGGCGCTGGCCGCGATCCGTGATCACATCGCGGATTCCGAACCTGACGAAGCCGAGCGGGTGGACGAGGAATACCTGATCAACAAGCGCCGCAAGGGCGCCGACCGGTACCGTCTGCTGCCAACGCAGGCCGACCGTCCGCAGTGCGCCGCGCACATCCTGGACACCCCAGCGGATCAGGCTGCCGGGGACCGAGTGACCGCCGCCTACCGCTTTCGAGCAGGCCATCACCTCCAGGCTCACGCTCGTCGCCGTCACCGCCGAGCGCGGTGACAACGTGCACCGCATCTTCGAGTCGCTCAACAACACCGGTCTCAAGCTCAGCCAGGCCGATCTCCGTACGGCTTGTGGGCTGCCCAGGCGCGACGGATCACACTCACCGCATTGAGCTTAGAGATGAAACTCGCGTCGATCCGGGACACGAGTGGCCGGTTAAGCGGCCGCATGTCAGGATCGGACTGTGCCTGTCTTCCTGGACGCTGCCGAGAGTTCGGGGCTCCCTGCCGTGCCGCCTCCCAGGATGCGGCGGGTGGTTTTCGTCGCGTTGCTGAGCTCGGACGGGCGGCTTGCGCTGGTGGCAGACGACCTGTCTGGAGTTCTTCCCCGATGGGTGCTCCCTTCAGGATCCGCCCGAGCCACAGAGACCTACCGTGAGGTGGCAGTGCGCGTACTCCGCGATGTGGTCGGCGCGATGCCGGTGCGCGGGGGCGCTGTTGAAGGATGCCGCTGGGCTCAGGTGCCTGTGCCCGTAGGCCGGAGCCGTCGAGAGGCGCACGTGTTCGTCTTTCGTCTCGCTGAAGCTGGTGATCCGCCGGATTATCTGTCCTGGAGGGGAGCGACACGCTGGGCGGGGCCTGAGCAGTGGCAGGAGTTGTGCGCACGGTGTGATCTGCCGAATGTGGATGTGCTGTTGACGGGATACCTGGAGGGGTGGATCCCGGACGGGCGGATCACCCTGGAGCCTTGAAGACCCCGGCACCTCGACATCCCCCGTCACTCGGCCCTGGCGATCGTGGCGGCGGTCTCCTGAAGGGCCGTAGCAACCGCTGGCATGTCCTGTTCACGCAGACGTACGGCGGGCGCGTACACGGAGATCGCGGCGAGCGGTTCCCCGATGCGGTTGCGGATGGCCACGCCTACGCCGTGCAGGTCATGTGCGCTTTCCTCGAGGTCTGCCGCCCATCCCCGGGCTCTGACTTCCTCCAACTCCACCTCAAGCAGCGGCCACTCAGTGATGCTTCCTGCCGCCGTAGCAGGGAGCGCGGCCGGGAGTGCCGCGCGGACATCTGCCGGGTCGCGCAGTGCGAGCAGGGCCTTGCCCGCCGCTGTGACGTGGGCGGGAAGCTCCTGTCCGAGCGGAACGCTGACGCGCAGGACATGCTGGCACTCGACTCCATCGAGTAGTCGGACGACGGCCGCATCCACGGAGTACAGGCACACCGTCTCCTGTAGCTTCTCGGAGAGCTCCTCCAGGGGTCTGCGCGCCTGTCGTCGGACGTCCAGCTGGGCGATCGCTGCCAGTCCCATGCGTACGAGCTGCGGCCCCGCTGAGTATCCGTGCTGGCCAGGATCGTGGCGCAGGAAACCCGTGCGCTGCAGGGTGACCAGGATGCGGTGTGCGGTGGATCGTGAGATACCGAGCTCCCGGGCGGTCTCGGTAACACCGATCTCCCCCCGGTCATACGCCAGGACGAGAACATCCAGGGCCTTCGTCACCGACGCCAAGGCCTCTGTCGCCGACAGATGCTTGCCATCCACCATGAAGGAACCGTAGCGCTCAAACGTTCCCGGAGACCGGGAGCTTCGACAGAATCCACACGTCAGGATTCTGTGGTGGCACGTCCCACAGTTCCGGTGCTGCATCGCTCGAACCCGGCGAGCCAACTCTGCACCAAGACAGGTCGAGTCCTGCGACAACCCCGACCGGACTTGCCGTGCTTGAGCACACTGCTGACCGTTTGATAGCGCCTCACAGGAACTGCGTGCGTGCCACAGTGTGCCGTCCCTACACTGGCAGCGGCCTTCCTTAGGGAGTTCGCTATGGCGGGATACCGGACCAGCGCACCTGCGTCAGACAAGGGTGTCTATATCGGCCAGGCCCGGCATGCCGTGAAGGAGCTGATCACTTCACTGCGCGGCGAGCTGGCCACATTGGAAGCTGTGTACGCGATGATGTGCCAGGGCGTCGAATCCACCGATGCCCGCGAAGAGCCGTCGGACACTGGCGAGGACGCGGAAAGCGCCCAGCCTTCCCGGGAGGGTCCGTCTGAAGTTTCTGTCGCCGGCGAGGATCCTTCGTCCGAAGATGCACGCCCGGGCATGGGCACTCGGACCCTGGGGCCACCGCGTAACGGAAGCATGCGCGATGCGATCCTCACACTCCTGTGCGCCGCTCAAGAGGCAATGTCCATCACCGATATCGCGGCGGCGGTACGCCCGGGAGCTGACGCGACGGTCCGCTCATCCGTAGGAAAAACCCTCAACCGCATGAAGCAACTTGGCGAGGTGGAAAACGTAGCACCGGGAATGTTCCGGGCCGTGCTGTCATCCCGGGCTGCTTGATCCACCCGAGAACGACCCTAACCCAACAAGCAGACCTCCCTCGATTAGCGGTCGAGGGAGGCCGCCAAACACGCGAACGGACGCTTCTCCTAGCAGGGTTCCGGTCCGTCGCGCACGTTCACTCTAGCGCTCCCACGGGTGGCGCTATAGGGCGTCTGCGCCATTCCGTACTCGAGCGTGCACGACTGACCTCAAATAGGCAATTGGGGATCAGTCATGAGCACATTGGGTCGCATTCGATCCGGGCCAGAGCGCCAGGCCCAGGGCGCGCTCCAGTCGGCAGACCGTCAGCACATCCGGCCAGGTGGCGCCCGCCAGCAGATCGCCGATGGTCTGTCTGCCGACGTTGCTCTGTGCGGCCAGTGCACGCAGCGAGAGCTCCGGCCTCTCACGCAGGGCGGCGGCGAGGCGGCGGGCAATCGTCTGGACCACCGCCGCGGCGGGCTCCCCGGCGATCCGGGCATCCGGCCACTCCTCCGGATCGACGGCGTAGCTCCATGGCGGCGCCGTGCGCGCTCGGCCTCCGGTCATAAAGTTGCGTTCCTTCAGATCGTGATCGACACTGACACCCGCGGCCGGTTAACCGGCCGCCTGTCATGGACCTTGCGCCTGGAGGTCGCTGTGTCGAATCGCCTGCTGGCCTACGCACCGAAGGCGGAGACGGTGCCGCCCGCCCAGTGGCGCCGCATCGCTCCGGTCGTCCGCTCGCTGGGATTCATGGCCGTCGCAGCGGGACCCTACGGCCCAGACGTGGTCATGACGCCGCTCGCACGGCTGGTCGCCTGGGTCGAGGCCCAGGGCCTCCCGCTCGAACCCTCGGTGATCCTTGCCCAGAGCACCGTCGAACGATTCATCCTCGTCGGCTGCCGCCAAATGGCGGCCAACAGCCGCCGAACCTGCAGCAGCCAGCTGCGCCGGGCCTCCGAAGCACTCCTGCTGGACCAGCTCGGACAGCATCCGCCGATCCGACTGAAGGCCACCGCCGCCCCAGTGGCCCCCTACCCGCCGGCGGAAATCGCCTACTGGCTGATCTGGGCGCAGAGCCTGCCCACCCCCGCCCAGCGGCGCAACGCCTGTCTTCTGTTCTGTCTCGGCGTCGGCTGTGGGCTCGCCGTTGAGGATCTTGTGTACGTTCAGGGGCGGGACATCCTCGCGGGCCCCACCGGCCGGGCACTGGTCAAGGTGCACGGGCGCCGTCCGCGCACTGTCGTATGCCGGTACGCCTACGAGGAACTGCTGCTGGCGGAAGCCGCCCACATCCCGGCAGACGCGTACGCCTTCCGGCCAGACTGGCAGGACCGCACCAGCAAGCACATCGCATCGGACTGGCTGGCCAGGTACCCGCGGATCATCGGCCGTTGTGACGGTGCAGTGCTGCAGACCCAGCGGCTGCGTACGACCTGGCTCGTCGAACTGCTGAATGCAGGTATTCCGCTGAAGGTGATCCTCAAAGCGTCGGGACTCGGGACCCTGCACAGCCTCTCGCGATACCTCGTCTTCCTCCACGACGTGCCCGAAGCGGAGGCATCCGATCTGTTGCGGGGGGCGGCGGCATGAGCAGGAAGAACCCGGAGGACAAACCCTGCCGGCGTACCGGCCTCGCCCTACGCCCTGCACCGCAGGCCCCCGGCCGTACCCTCAGCGACCGCGTTGTGAGGCAGATCTTCGACCTCGTGCGCCACAGCGGAGTACTGGAACGCCTTCCCTCCAACGAGCACCGGCCAGGCCCGAAGGGCTTCCCGTTCCGCACAGTGCTGATCGGCCTGATCCTGTCGCAGTACATGGGCAAGAGCGCGAACATCAACGACGCATGGGAGACACTCTTCTTCGCCCTGTCTCCAGGGTCCAAGGCCCTCCTTGACGTCCCCAACGTCGACCTGCACATCCCCGAGGGTGCAACCCGAGAAGAGATCGACCGCGTCGCGCACCACCAGTACGCGACGTCGAAGCGCGTCTACCGGTCCTGGGCCTCGATGACCCGGCGCCTCGACCCGGCACCACACGACCGCCGCAAGCGGCTGTCGCTCAGCGAGGCCAAGAAGATCCGACGGAAGTGGAATGCCCGCGCCAATCAGGACACCGTGCGCAATCTGGAGGCCATCGCCCAGGATCTGGTTCTCGCTCCGGTGATGGCTTCCTACCGGCGCGGCGACTTCGCTCGGTGGCCTGGCCACATCGCGGTCGATGACACACCGGTTCCGGTCTGGGGCAAAGAGCCGGACTACCACCAGGACCGGGCCTCGCTTGAGATCACCGCCGGGATGTACGTGAAGGGAGGAACGCAGAAGAAGTCGGGGCCCAGCGGCAAAGCTGCGGCCTCCACGAACACTGGCACCCGGCGCGGCACGACAAACAAGCCAGTGCCTCGCAAGACCAAGTCGGGACAGGAGAAGAAGGCCAAGGCGCCGGAGAAGAGAGAGTTCCGCTACGCCATGATGGCCGCGTTCCCGGGCCATGGCCATGGCGACCTCGCCGGCGCCTACCCGGCGGTCTGCCTCGGCATGATCCTTCACACCCCGGGCACCGAACCCGGCCCGCCCGCCCTGCGCGCCATCCAGCCGGCCTTCGAACGAGGCCTGGTCAAAGACCTGTTCTGCGCCGACCGGGGCATCACCCAGGCCAAGCCTCACAACCTGCATCTGCAGCTGCTCAAACTCGGCCTCAACGCGGTGAAGCATTACAACGACGACAAGGTCGACCGGCAGGGAGAGTTCCGCGGCATGCAGCTGGTCGGCGGCGAGTTCTACTGCCCGCTGATGCCCGCGCCGCTCATCACTGCGGGCGCCACATACATCGACAGCCGCACGGACGAGGACCGCGCCCACGCACTCAACCTGATCCAGTCCCGCAAGGACTACCAGACCAAGATCAAGGAGTACGGGCCCGCAGGGGACCAGCGTAGACAGTGCCCCGCCCTCGGGCCGCACGCCACGGTCACCTGCTACCGCCGGCCCCAGCCACGCCCGTCCACCGTCGTCGACCTCGACGCCCCCACTGTCCGTACCCCAGCAGCCCTGCCCACCATCCCCAGGCCCAAGCGGGACACCCCCGTCTACCCCGACATCTGCAGAGGGAAGAGCATCACCGTCCCGGGCACCGTGTTGGCCAAGTGGCGGCAGAAATACCCCCTGTTCACCCCTCTGTGGCAGGAAGCCTGGTCCGGACTGCGCAGTCAGAACGAGGGCGGCAACGGCAACCTCAAGAAGTCCGCCCTCGACAGCATCGACAATCCCCAGCTCCGCCTGCCGCACGGACGCGTCGCGCAGACCCTGCTCAACGCCGTCATCATCTTCGTGGCGAACCTCAGAGCCATCCGACGGTTCCTCCGCGACCAGGGCATCCAGCCCCGCAAAGCCGGCACGCAGAGCGCCGCAACCCAACCGGGTGAGCCCTCCGACTCGCCCCAGGCGCGACCGCTTCCGACCGAGCAGGTCGAGCCCCCGCCACGCGAGTGACACACCTCCGCCGCGCTCTGCCCCCTGAAAACCCCACATGCCTGCGCCACGGCTACCAGCCGTCGCGCAGACATGTCCTGTTTCCGCAGGTGGGAGGCGCAGTACCTGGACCGCCACCGCCTCACCCCCTCATCGAGCCGATCACGAGGCTCGAGGCCCCAGAAACGACGAATTACCGGTGAGTCTGATGACTCGACCGGCAATTTGTGAACGCTTCGGGACGATGTCGTGTAAGTCCCATAGTTT
>NZ_JBHYKH010000346.1:0-9722 GCF_042741275.1 Streptomyces sp. NPDC058964 | reverse complement strand
CGCCGTAGGACTTGATCTGGACGCCGGGCAACGGCTCGCCGGGCTCGATCTCGATCCGGTCCGGGCCCGTGGACACGGAGACGCCCAGCCGCCGGAGGTTCTCCGCGCAGGCGTCCAGGCGGTCGCACTCCTTCACCCGGGTGTTGGCCACGTCCTCGATGCGGACCGGGCCGGAGGCGAACGGCGCGATCGCGGCCAGCGTGGGCATCGTGTCCGAGATGTCGCGCATGTTGACCGTCAGCCCCCTCAGCACCCCCGTGCCCCGTACCGTCGTGCGGTCCGGGCCGGTCTCCACCTCGGCGCCCATCCTGCGCAGTACGTCCACGAAGCCCAGGTCCCCCTGGAGGGCACCGGCTCCCAGACCGGACACCGTCACCTGCGCGCCCGGCGTCACGGCCGCCGCCGCGAAGAAGTAGCTCGCCGTCGACGCGTCCGGCTCCACCGCGTAGGTCGTGGCCCGGTAACCGCCGGGCGGGACCACGAAGACATCGCCCTCCCGCCGCACTTCGGCCCCGAACGCCCGCATCATCGCGATGGTGATCTCCACGTAGGGCACCGAGACCAGGTCCGTCACCCGGATCCGCAGGCCGTCGCGGGTCAGTGGACCCAGCATCAGCAGTGCCGTCAGGTACTGCGACGACTGGCCCGCGTCGAGGATCACCTCGCCGCCACCGACACCCGCCGCCTCGATCCGCAGCGGGTGGTGGCCCTCCGCCTCCTCGTGTCGCAGGTCCACGCCGAGGTCGCGCAGGGCCCGGGTGAGGGGGGCGAGGGGGCGCCGGCGCATCTGGGGCGACGCGTCGAAGCGGTAGCTGCCGTGACCGGCCGCCGCCAGGGTGGGCAGGAAGCGGGCGGTCGTGGCGCCGTCGCGGCAGTAGACGTCGGCCTCGGTCACCGCCGGGCCCTCGGGGCGGCCGTCGATCCGCCAGGTGTCCGGGGTGCGGCCCACGCGGTAGCCGAGCCGGGTCAGGCCCTCGGCGAAGCCCTCGGTGTCGTCCGAGCGCAGCGGTCGCACCAGGGTGGTGACCCCGTCGGGCGCCGCGGCCAGGAAGAGGGCGCGGGCGGTGATGGACTTGGAACCGGGGATGTCGACTACGGGCATGACCCCATGATCCGACGGCGGGCCCGCCGCGCGCCGGTGCGTCCGCCGACTGGACCGCGCGCCGCCGCACGAGCCTCCCCCGGCACCCCCGCACCAACTTCCGGGAATCCGCCCGGACCGGGGAACCCGGCCTCCTCGCCGCCCGTCCAACCCGCAGGCTGCCGGACGAGTCTCCGCAGTGCGGTGTCGGCCCTCGCTGCTGGCTGCGATCGCTGACCACCCTCTCCGCCGTACTGCGGCCGGCAGCACGCCGTCATCGGCGCGCCCCCCTCCAACTGCGCCGATGGCGGCCCCTGTCTGGTTACTGTGCTTTCCCTTGACTGGCAGAAACTTCCCGGATATGGGTGACTTCTCGGAAGTTTCCTTCAGTGATCTCCGAAAGGAGCGCACGTGCCCGACACCAGTACGGGAAGCACGGGAAGCACCGCACGTCCGTCCAGACGCACCGTCCTCGCCGCCACCGCAGGCGTCACCACCTCGCTCGCGGTCGGCGGTTCCGCCCACGCCGCCACCCCCGGCGACAGGAGGCTCCGCGCCCTCGTCTCAGGGATGACGCTCGAGGAGAAGGTCGGCCAGCTCTTCGTGATGCGGGTCTACGGCCACTCCGCCACCGCCCCCGACCAGGCCGACATCGATGCCAACCTCAGCGAGATCGGCGTGCGCACGGCCGCCGAACTCATCGCCAGGTACCGCGTCGGCGGCATCATCTACTTCACCTGGACCCACAACACGCGCGACCCCCACCAGATCGCCGACCTGTCCAACGGCATCCAGCGGGCCTCGCTGGAGCAGCCCCGCGGACTCCCCCTGCTCATCGCCACCGACCAGGAACACGGCATCGTCTGCCGGGTCGGCAGGCCCGCGACGCTCTTTCCGGGCGCCATGGCCGTCGGGGCGGGCGGCTCCCGCTCCGACGCCCGCGCCCTCGGCCGGATCTCCGGCGCCGAACTGCGCGCCATCGGCATCAACCAGGACTACTCCCCCGACGCCGACGTGAACGTCAACCCCGCCAACCCGGTCATCGGCGTACGGTCCTTCGGCGCCGACCCGGACGCGGTCGCCGGACTGGTGGCCGCCGAGGTGAAGGGGTATCAGTCGTCCCGGGTCGCGGCCACCGCCAAGCACTTCCCCGGACACGGCGACACCGCCGTGGACAGCCACTACGGCTTCCCGGTCATCACGCACAGCCGGGAGCTGTGGGAGCGGCTGGACGCGGTGCCCTTCCGGGCGGCGATCAGGGCCGGCATCGACTCGATCATGACCGCGCACATCCAGTTCCCGGCCCTCGACGACTCGGGCGACCCGGCCACCCTCTCCCACCCCATCCTCACCGGCATCCTCCGGGAGGAGCTGGGCTACGACGGGGTCGTCGTCACCGACTCGCTGGGCATGGAGGGCGTACGGACCAAGTACGGGGACGACCGGGTGCCCGTGCTCGCCCTGAAGGCGGGAGTCGACCAGCTCCTCAACCCGCCGACGCTGGACGTGGCGTGGAACGCCGTGCTGAAGGCCGTTCAGGACGGCGAGCTGACCGAGGCACGGCTCGACGAATCGATCCTTCGGATCCTGCGGCTGAAGGCGAAGCTGGGGATCCTCGACCAGCCGTACGTCAGCCCCTCCGGCGTCGACCGCGTGGTCGGCACGCCGGCCCATCTCGCGGCGGCCGACCGCGTCGCCGACCGGACGACGACCCTCCTGGTCAACGAGGGCGCGGTCCTGCCGCTGTCCCGTCGTACGCACAACAGGATCCTGGTCGTCGGCGCCGACCCCGCCTCCCCGTCCGGCACCACGGGCCCGCCCACCACGGTCCTGGCCGGCGCTCTCACCGAACTGGGCTTCAAGGCCACCGCCCTGCCCACGGGCACGGCGCCCTCCGCGGCAACCATCACCAAGGCGGTCACGGCGGCGCAGGACGCGGACGCGGTGGTCGTGGCGACGTACAACGTCACGGCGGCGAGCAGCCAGAAGACACTGGTGGAGCGGCTGGTGGGCACCGGGAGACCGGTGGTGGCGCTGGCCGTCCGCAACCCGTACGACGTGGCGCAACTGCCCACCGTCCCCGGCTGCCTGGCCAGCTACTCCTGGACCGACGTCGAACTGCGCGCCGCCGCGCGGGTCGTCGCCGGACGGGTGAACCCGCGCGGGAAACTGCCGGTGCCGGTGCAGCGGGCGGACGATCCGACACAGGTGCTGTACCCCATCGGCCACGGACTGTCGTACCAGACTTACGACACAGACCGGGCGTAACACTGCCAACTGGCGGAAAGCCTCCCACACCTCTGGCGTGTGCCCGCCGTCGCGGGCCACGCTGGAGGGAGGGTCTGGGGGGAGTGCGATGGGCGGGAGACGGACCGTGGGGGTGGTCTGCGCACTGCCGGTGCTGGTCGTCGCCCTGGTGACGACGGGCTGCGGGCGAGCGCCGGACGCCGCAGGACCCGGGGTGAAACCGGCGCCCGCGCGGCCCTCCGGCTACGGCGCCCAGTTCCTCGCGGTCGACGAGTGCAGTTCCTTCGGCACGACGAGCTTCACCGAGGTGCCCTGCACCGGTGAACGGGCCGCCGCCCGGGTCGTCGCCCGCTACGACGCCAAGGTGGGCGACGGCCCGCTGTGCCCCGCGACGACCGACTTCGTGCTCCACATCAGCGAACAGCGCCCGTCGAGCGGCGAGAACGGCGACGGAACGATCCCCCAGGGCTACGCCTGCATGCGCAACCTCGAACCCCCGCACCCGGGCGACCCCGGCGGCGGTGGCGGCCCGCGCACGATCGCCGGCGACTGCGTCTACGGCTCGGGCGACGGACAGGTCCGCGAGACGGCCTGCGACGGCTCGGGGAAGCGCAAGCCCCAGTACCGGGTCACCAAGGCGGTGACCAGCCGCACCAAGTGCCCGGCGTCGACCGCGCTGTACGTACAACTGGGCGGCGCGGAGCCGGTGGGGTGTGCCCGGCGGGTGTGAGACGGCTCGCCCGCCCCCGCCGGCGCGTGCCCGACGGCGGAGTCCGGCCGAACCGGATCCGCCGTCGGTCGCTGCCGCCTTGGCGCTACGGCCGCAGGGCCGGCTCCCGCTCCACGTCCCGCACATCCAGCTTCGCGTCGAAGCGGGCCAGTGGCCTGGCCGCGGACGGGTTCTTCTCGACCGCGGGCGACGCGACGCCCGCCCACTCCAGGATCCGGGCCGTGGCGAGGGCCTTCTCGTCCGGTACCAGGCCCGCCACGTTCGCCCCGTGGTTCAGGCCCGGTGCCCTGAAGACGTAGGAGTCACGGGCCCCGGCGCCCGGCCGGAACCGCTCCGAGCCCCACGGGTCGTTCTGGCCGTAGACGAAGAGCATGTGCCGGGCGTGGTGGCGGACCCAGGTGTCCACGTCGCGCATGGCGCCGGGCTGCCAGCGCATCGGGATCGAGCGCGGGACGAAGTTCCGCGGCGGCTGGTAGCCGTAGCGGATCAGGTTCTTCTCGATGTGCGGGAAGTGGATCGTCGGCGCGCCGAGCTGTGTGCCGGCCTGGTAGTAGTACGGGGTGTACTGCTCGAGGCCCTGGTCGGCGTAGGCGGAGAAGCCGGAGATCGTGTCGACCGAGTTCCAGATCTCGTCGTCGGTCGCGGTCGCCGCGTTCGCGGGGATCGTGTCGCAGTCGGACAGCAGGCTGTACTGCCAGAAGCCCCAGACGTAGTCGAGGACCACCGCCTCGTACGCCTTGTCGAGGCTGCCGACGGTGGTGAAGGTGTAGCCGTTGTCAGCGGCGTACCGGGCGTACTTCTTCTCCAGCGGCTCCCGGCGCACCAGCGCCTCCCGCTGGACCGCGTTCAGCCGGTCCCGGCACTCCTTGGTGCCGACGTGCGCGAAGAAGCGGTCGTAGGCCGAGTCCTCGTCGTTCACGACGTCGTTGGGGGCGACGTAGGCGACCACGCCGTCCATGTCGCGGGGGTAGAAGCGCTCGTAGTAGGTGGCCGTCATGCCGCCCTTCGAGCCGCCGGTCGCGATCCAGTTGCCGGTGTAGACGGACTTCAGGGCCTTGAAGACGCGGTGCTGGTCGCCGGCCGCCTGCCGGATGTCGAGCTTGGACCAGTCGGCCGGGTCGGGGCGCGACGGGGTGAAGAAGCGGTACTCCATGGAGACCTGGTTGCCGTCCACGATCTGGGTCGGCTCGCGGCGGCTGGGGGTCGTGGAGACGTTGTAGCCGCTGGTGTAGAAGACCGTCGGACGGCTGACGTCCTTGTGCAGCACGGTGATCCGCTGCTGGAACGTGCCCTTCGACGGGTGCCGGTGGTCGATCGGCTGGGTGTAGTCCAGGACGAAGTAGCGGTAGCCGGTGTAGGGCTTCTCCTGGATCAGGCTCATGCCCGGTATCGCCAGGAGCCGGTCCTTGATGTCGACGTCCGTGCCGCCGCCGGCGTTCGCGGCGGTGGCCGCTCCCGCTGTGCTCAGCGTGCCTATGAGCACCGTGAGCGCGAGCAGCCATCTGAGCGCCTTGCGCATGCACACTCCCCTGTGAGACAGATGTGCGCCGGAAGCTATCGGAGCAACACCCGTCACACCAGGGGAAGTTGAGACGTCAGTGGGTCAGCACAGGATCCAGCCCGAGCTCACCGAGCCGCCGCCCACCGAGCCCTTCACCCACACGCAGCGGTGACCGGCGTGGACCGTCACCGGGCCCGCGCGGTGCATGTACCGGCCCTTGTCCACGACCGGCCGGTTGCCGCGGGCCTGCACGCTGACCGACATGCTGCGCCTGACCCCGGGGTTCTTGGTGAGGGTGACCGCGCAGACGTAGCCGTCGCTTCTGTAGACCTGCACGGTGCCGGTGGAGAACGGCAGGGACTTCACCCTGTGTCCGGCACAGGAGCCGTCCGCCGCCTGGGCGCTGCCCGGCGCCACGAGCGCCAGCGCCCCGGACGCGGCCAGCACGGCCATGCCGAGCGCCAGACGCCGTCGTATCCCACCACTGTCCACTGTCGTCCCTCCCGTACCGCAGCCATGCACGACCCATGAACGTACTGATGTACGGACGCAGAACGTATGTCGGATGGTTGCACGACCGCCAGAAGGACACTCCACCGGCCGTCAGCGGGCCACGCCGACCGGCTCCTCCGGCTCGGCGCCGCCGACGAAGGTCCGCCACAGCTCGGCGTACCGGCCGCCCCGCGCGAGGAGTTCCTCGTGGGTGCCGTCCTCGGCGACCCGTCCGTGGTCCATGACCACGACCCGGTCCGCGCGGGCCGCGGTGGTCAGCCGGTGGGCGACCACCAGGGTCGTACGACGGCCCGCCAGACGGTCCGTCGCCTGGTTGACCTGTGCCTCCGTCGCCAGGTCCAGGGCCGCCGTCGCCTCGTCGAGGAGCAGCACGTCCGGGTCGACCAGTTCGGCGCGGGCGAGAGCGATCAGCTGGCGCTGGCCCGCCGACAGATTGCGGCCGCGCTCGGCGACCTGGTGGAGGTAGCCGCCGTCGAGCGTGGCGATCATGTCGTGCGCGCCGACGGCACGGGCCGCCGCCTCCACCTGGGCGTCGGTGGCGTCGGGGCGGCCGTAGGCGATGGCGTCACGGACGGTGCCCGGGAAGAGGTACGCCTCCTGCGGGACGACGCCCAGCCGGTGGCGGTACGACGTGAGGTCGAGCGCCCGCAGGTCCGTGCCGTCGATCGTCACCCGGCCGCCCGTCGGGTCATAGAACCGTGCCACCAGCTTGACCAGGGTCGACTTGCCCGCTCCGGTCTCACCGACGAAGGCGACGGTCTGGCCCGCCGGTATCGTCAGCCGGATCCCGGTGAGCGCGGCCTCGGCGTCGCCGTCCGCGCCGTACGCGAAGTCCACGTCCTCGAAGGCGATCTCGCCCCTGAGCGAGCGGACGTCGAGCGGCTTGTCGGCGGATTCGGTGGACGTCGGTTCCCGGAGCAGTTCCTGGATGCGGCCCAGGGAGACGGTGGCCTGCTGGTAGCCGTCGAAGACCTGGGAGAGCTGCTGGACGGGGGCGAAGAACAGGTCGATGTAGAGGAGGTAGGCGACCAGCGCGCCCGTGGTGAGCGTGGCCGCCTCGATCCGGTCCGCGCCCGCGATCAGCACCGAGGCCGCGGCGACCGAGGAGAGCAGCTGGACGAAGGGGAAGTAGACGGATATCAGCCACTGGCCGCGGATGCGGGCGCGCCGGTAGCTGTCGCTGCGCTCCGCGAACCGCCGTCCGCCGTCCCGCTCGCGCCGGAAGGCCTGGACGATCCGCAGCCCGGACACCGACTCCTGCAGGTCCGCGTTGACCACGGACACCCGCTCACGGGCGAGCTCGTACGCCTTCACGCTCGCCCGGCGGAAGAAGTAGGTCGCGATGATCAGCGGGGGGAGCGTGGCGAAGACGACGAGCGCCAGCTGCACGTCGAGCACCAGCAGGGCGACCATGATGCCGAAGAAGGTGACGACCGAGACGAACGCGGTGACGAGTCCGGTCTGCAGGAACGTCGACAGCGCGTCCACGTCCGTCGTCATCCGGGTCATGATCCGGCCGGTCAGCTCGCGCTCGTAGTAGTCGAGGCCCAGGCGCTGGAGCTGGGCGAAGATCTTCAGGCGCAGGGAGTACAGGACGCGTTCGCCGGTGCGGCCGGTCATCCGTGTCTCGCCCGTCTGGGCGGTCCACTGCACGAGTACGGCGAGCAGGGCGAGCAGGGACGCCGACCAGACGGCGCCGAGGGCCATCCGGGTGACGCCCTGGTCGATGCCGTGCCGGATCAGGATCGGCAGGAGCAGGCCCATGCCGGCGTCCACGGCGACCAGCAGCAGGCTGGCGAGGAGCGGGAGGCCGAAGCCGCGCAGCAGGCGCTTGAGGCCGTAGGAATCCTCGGGCCGGACCGCCCGTGCCTCGTCGATGTCGGGGGTGTCGGTGGCCGGGGGCAGCGCCTCGACCAGGGCGAGGAGCTCGGGCGTGGCCGGGGTGCCGGACAACGCCGTGTCCTTGGGCTCGCGGTCACCGGTCCACAGCCGGGGCGTCACCCCGCGTTCGGCGTCGAACTCGGCGTCCAGCTCCTCGCGGACGGTGGTGTCCTCCCGGGGCAGGACGGGCTCGGCGTGGCCCGGCGAGACTCCGCCCAGCTCGTCGGGGTCGGTGAGCAGACGCCGGTAGAGGGCGGAGCGTTCCTGCAGGTCCTCGTGGGTGCCGATGTCGGCCAGGCGGCCGGCGTCCAGGACGGCGATGCGGTCGGCGAGGTTGAGCGTGGAGCGGCGGTGGGCGATCAGGAGGGTGGTGCGGCCCTGCATGACCTGCTTCAGCGCCTCGTGGATCTCGTGCTCCACGCGGGCGTCAACGGCGGAGGTGGCGTCGTCGAGGACCAGCAGGCGCGGGTCGGTGAGGATCGCGCGGGCGAGCGCGACGCGCTGGCGCTGGCCGCCGGAGAGGGTGAGGCCGTGCTCGCCGACCTTGGTGTCGTAACCGTCGGGCAGCTCGGCGATGAAACGGTCCGCCTGGGCGGCGCGGGCGGCCTTCTCGATCTCCTCCTGGGTCGCCTCGGGGCGGCCGTACGCGATGTTGTTGCGCACGCTGTCGGAGAAGAGGAAGGAGTCCTCGGGGACCAGTCCGATCGCGGCCCTGAGCGAGTCCAGGGTCAGCTCGCGCACGTCGTGGCCGCCGACCAGCACGGCGCCGTGGGTGACGTCGTAGAAGCGCGACAGGAGGAGGGAGACCGTGGACTTTCCGGAGCCGGAGGAGCCGACGACGGCGAGAGTCTCCCCGGGGCGGATCTCGAAGCTGAGCCCTTCGAGCACCGGACGCTCATGGTCGTAACCGAACGAGACGTCGTCGAACTCGACCGTCGCGGGCGCGTCCGCGGGGAGGGTCTTGGTGCCCTCCTTGATCGTCGGCTCGGTGTCGATCAGTTCCAGGACGCGCTCGGTGCCCGCGCGGGCCTGCTGGCCGACGGTGAGGACCACGGCGAGCATGCGGACCGGGCCGACGAGCTGGGCGAGGTAGGTGGAGAAGGCGACGAAGGTGCCGAGGGTGATGTGCCCGCGCACCGCGAGCCAGCCGCCCACTGCCAGCATGGCCACCTGGCCGAGGGCGGGGACGGCCTGCAGGGCGGGGGTGAACCTGGCGTTGAGCCGGATGGTGCGCAGACGTCCCGCGAAGAGCCGGCGTCCGACCTCCCTGAGCTTTCCGGTCTCCTGCTCCTCCTGGCCGAAGCCCTTCACCACGCGTACGCCGCTGACGGCGCCGTCGACCACACCCGCGACGGCCGCGGCCTGCGCCTGGGCGTACCAGGTGGCGGGGTGCAGGCGGGTGCGGCTGCGGCGGGCGATCCAGCCCAGCGCGGGGGCCACGGCGAGGGCCACCAGGGTCAGCGGGAGCGACAGCCAGGCCATGATCACCAGGGAGATCAGGAAGAGCAGGACGTTGCCGATGGTCATCGGCAGCATGAAGAGCAGGCCCTGTATCAGCTGGAGGTCGCTGGTGGCGCGGCCGACCACCTGGCCGGTGGACAGCTCGTCCTGGCGGCGGCCGTCGAGGCGGGTGATCGTGTCGTACATCTCGGTCCGCAGGTCGTGCTGGACGTCGAGGGCGAGCCGGCCGCCGTAGTACCGCCGGATGTAGGTCAGGACGTAGACCACGACCGCGGCGCCGGTCAGCAGACCGGCCCAGACGGCCATGT
>NZ_JBHYKH010000345.1:0-9774 GCF_042741275.1 Streptomyces sp. NPDC058964 | reverse complement strand
GGCGGACCCTGATGCCCGGCAACTCCGGCCGTGTGACCATCGATGGCATGCCGGAAGCCGCAGCAGCGCCCCTCGACGATCCGCGGCCACCGCGCAAGCTCTACCGCAGCAGCGACGGCCGCTGGCTCGGTGGTGTGGCGCGGGGCCTCGCCGGCCACCTCGGGCTGCCCGTGATCTGGGTGCGGCTCATGTTCGTCGGCCTGCTCATGGCCGACGGCCTCGGCGCGCTGCTGTACGCCGCGTTCTGGTTCTTCGTGCCCCTCGGCGTCGGCGGTGTCGGCGACCAGAAGCCGCCGTCCCTGGTCGGCACGGAGACCTCGCCGGACGGCCGCCGCAGACTCGTCGCCCGCAAGCCGGACAAGGGCCAGATCGTCGCCCTGCTCCTCATGGTCGTCGTGGCCATGGTCTTCGTGAGCAAAGTCAACCTCGGCAACGGAGCCAAGGCGTATCTCCTGCCCGCCGTCCTCGTCGGCGCGGGCGTCGCGCTGGTCTGGCGCCAGGCGGACAACGCCCGCCGGGCCCGCTGGGTCGAGGTGGGCAGCCGCCGCCGCACCCTCACGCTCCTGCGCACGGGCGGCGGCGTCCTGCTCGTCACCGCGGGCGTCTCCGGCATCTTCGTCCTGCAGGGCTCCGCCGCCCACCTCGGCTCGGTGCTCCAGGCCGCTCTCGCGGTCCTCGTCGGCATCACGCTCCTCGCCGGTCCCTACCTCGTGCGCATGACACAGGACCTCTCCGAGGAGCGCCTGATGCGCATCCGGGCCCAGGAGCGCGCCGAGGTCGCCGCCCACGTCCACGACTCCGTGCTGCACACCCTCACGCTGATCCAGCGCAACGCGGAGAACGCGAACGAGGTGCGCCGCCTCGCCCGTGCCCAGGAGCGCGACCTGCGTACCTGGCTCTACAAACCCGAGGGCACCGGCAAGGACGAGGCCGACGAACCGGACAGCCTCGCCGACGCGGTGCGCCGCAACGCCGCGGAGGTGGAGGACAAGCACGGCGTCCCCATCGAGGTCGTCGTGGTCGGCGACTGCCCGCTCGACGAACGGATCGCCGCACAGATGCAGGCCGCGCGCGAGGCGATGGTGAACGCGGCCAAGTACGGTGGCGAGGGCGGCGCCGTACAGGTCTACGCCGAAGTCGAGGGCAGGAAGGTCTTCGTGTCCGTCCGGGACCGCGGTCCGGGCTTCGACCTCGACTCGATACCCGCCGACCGCATGGGCGTCAGAGAATCGATCATCGGCCGCATGGAACGCAACGGCGGTACGGCACGGCTGCGCGCGGTGCCGGACGGCGGCACGGAGGTCGAGCTGGAGATGGAGAGGGCGGAGAGGACGTCATGAGCGACGCGACCGAGGAGAACGGCACGGCGGGAGCGGTGGAGGCGGGCGGCGGCGCGGCCGGGCGCCGTGTACGGGTGGTGCTCGTCGACGACCACCGTATGTTCCGCACCGGCGTCCAGGCCGAGATCGGTCAGACCCGGGAGACCGGTGTCGAGGTCGTCGGCGAGGCCGCGGACGTCGACCAGGCCGTCACGGTGATCACCGCGACCCGGCCCGAGGTGGTCCTCCTCGACGTCCACCTGCCGGGCGGCGGCGGGGTCGAAGTGCTGCGCCGCTGCGCCCCGTTGATGGCCGACACCGAGCGGCCGGTCCGCTTCCTGGCGCTGTCCGTCTCGGACGCGGCGGAGGACGTGATCGGCGTGATCCGCGGTGGGGCCCGGGGCTACGTGACCAAGACGATCACCGGCACGGACCTGGTCGACTCGATCTTCCGCGTCCAGGAGGGCGACGCCGTCTTCTCCCCGCGCCTGGCGGGCTTCGTCCTGGACGCCTTCGCCTCCACCGACGCCCCGCCGGTCGACGAGGACCTGGACCGCCTCACCCAGCGCGAACGCGAGGTCCTGCGCCTCATCGCCCGGGGGTACGCGTACAAGGAGATCGCCAAGCAGCTGTTCATCTCGGTGAAGACGGTCGAGTCCCATGTCTCGGCGGTGCTGAGGAAGCTCCAGCTGTCGAACCGGCACGAGCTGACTCGGTGGGCGACGGCACGTCGGCTGGTGTGACGGTCCGCCAGGCAGACCCCCGGTCGCCCGGCTACCCTGTGCGCGACGAGAGGAGGACTGCATGCTGCTGAGATTCCGCACGGCGAACGTGCGATCGCTGCGGGACGAGCAGGAGCTGTCCTTCGTCGTACCGCCGGGTGAGGAGTCGGACGCGGCGCGCACCCTGGGGCTGTCCGACGGGAAGACCCTGCAGGTCTACCCGCTGCTCGGCATTTTCGGGGCCAACGCCTCGGGCAAGTCGAACGTCATCATCGCGCTCAAGAAGATGAGGGAAGCGGTCCTTTGGTCGTACGCGCAGTGGACCGCGTACCAGGGCATCCCGCGGGAGGAGTTCGCCCTCGATCCGAAGGCCTCGGCCGAGAGCACCTTCTACGAGGTCGACTTCGTGCTGGACGACGGAGTCCGGTGGACCTACGGGTTCGAACTCGGGGCGGAAAGAGTGGAGTCGGAGTGGCTTCACGCGTATCCCAAGGGGCGTCGGCAGGTCTGGCTCGACCGCGACGCGACCCGTGACAACGTCTTCGAGTTCCCGGGGGAGCGCGTCCAGGACCGTGCGCTCCTCGCCCGGACGACCCGTCCGAACGCTCTGCTGCTCAGCCGTGCCGCCAATGACAACCATCCTCAACTCACGCGGATCTACGACTGGTTCAACGAGAACCTGTGGGACGTCACGCCGGAGACCGAGAGGACGCAGCGGGAGGCCTTCACTGCGCGTGAACTGCTGAGGGAAGGCGTCCGTGAGCGGGTCGAGGAACTGCTGCGCGTCGCCGACCTGGGCATTCGTGGTGCCGAGGTGGAGCAGTTGCCGGGCCATGAGCCCAAGGTGCGACTGCTGCACAGCAGTGACTCGGGCGCACCCGTGGCGTTCGACTGGCAGCACGAGTCGTTCGGCACCCGCTCGTGGTTCGCGCTGATCGGACCTCTCCTGCTGGCTCTGGACAGGGGAGCCGTCCTGCTCATCGACGAACTCGACGCGAGCCTTCATCCGCGCTTCGCCGCGGAGGTCGTACGGCTCTTCCAGGCCGAGTGGGTCAACCGCAGCGGGGCGCAACTCGTGTTCACCTCGCACGATCCGTCGCTGCTGAGGAGTCCCCGAGGCGGACGCCCTCTCGAACCGGGGCAGATCTGGCTCACGGAGAAGGACGACAGCGGGGCGACCGAGCTGTATCCGCTCACCGACGTGGGTCCGGGACCGGAAGAGGATCTGAGCGACTCGTATCTGGCAGGTGCGTTCGGCGCCGTCCCGAGGATGACGCAGGGGCAGATCGGCCGCAGAGTGCTGACGGCGTTGGCGGAGGAGGCAGAGCGTTCCTGATGGCGCGGGACAAGGGGCGGGACAGCGCGGGCAGAGCCAGGAGGACCAGGCCGGGCGACCGGCCTCGCGAGGTGTATGTCTTCACCGAGGGCGAGGTGACGGAACCGGAGTTCGTGGAGTTCGTCATGGAGCACGGGACTCGCGCGCAGCAGGGACGGAAGATCAACTACTCCATCGAGAACGCCGCAGCCTCGTCCAGCCGCCGTAAGCCCCTGCCTCTCGTGCAAGACGCCGTCACCAAGCTCGAAGGGGCCAGGAAGGCGGCCAGGAAGGCCGGTCTGACGCCCGAGGACTGGAACTGGCCCCAGGTCTGGTGTCTCTTCGACCGCGACCAGCATCGCGACATCCCCACGGCCTTCGCCCGGGCCGAGCGGGAAGGTGTCCGGATCGCGTACTCGCACCCCTGCTTCGAGCTCTGGCGACTGCTCCACTATCAGAACTACACGAGCACCTTCGGCGGAGTCTGCAACGACGCCGCGAGCCGTCTCAAGAAGCAGGAGGGCTTCACCGAGACGTACGGCGTCAGTGCCCGGTCCGTCTCCGCGGAGGATGCCAAGCGGGTCAAGGCCGGGCAACTGCAGCGGAAGTACAAGAAGGCCCGCCAGTACGCGGAGAAGATCAACGCGCGGCGCGAGGGCCGGGACCAGACGCGATGGGATCCGTACACCGATGTCTGGCGCTTCGTCGAGGACGGCCTGGACGTCATCGACTACTGAGAACGATCGGCGCCGGGGGCGGCGGGAGCCGCGGCGCAGCGAGAGACGAGGGGGACGCGTGGCCTTGGATTTCACCACGCCGGCCGATCTGGAGAACGCCCTGCGCAAGGCCATGGAAGCGATGCGCCGAGGGCCGGTCGAATCCTGGGAGCGGCGCGACATCGTCCTCGCGCTGCTCGTGTCATTGCACTTCAGTGACGAGTCCGGCAGGCGACTCGCCGGACCCCTGTCCCATGTCTTCGAGGATTCGGCGTCGGCCCGACCGCTCGGAGGCCTTCCGCCGGGAGATCGTCCCGCGTTGGTCAGACGGTTCCTCCTCCGGGCGGCGGCGGCCGTCAGGCGTCTGGACGAAGGCGTGCAGAGCCGGCTGATGGAGGCTTTCGAAGGTGTACGCCTCGACTTCGAAAGCCTTGCCTACCCCGAGGCGCTGGGCGACGCCGTGGAGTCCTTCCTGGGGGAGAGCCAGGCTTCCGTGCGCTTCTCGGGGGAGCACTACACCCCTCGTGGGCTGGTCGACCTGCTGACCGAGATCGCCCGGCCGCGCGACGGCATGCGGATCTACGACCCCTTCTGCGGCACGGGCGGCATGCTCCTGCATGCCAAGCGCTACGTCGACGCGCACGGGGACGACTCGCGTCGACCCGATCTTGCCGGGCAGGACGTCAACGCCGTCACCGCCGAACTCGGTGCGCTGAACCTGTACCTCAACCGGATTCCGCTCGCCGCTCTGGAACAGGGGGACTCCTTCGTGGCGGCTCCGCCGGGGGTGGGCGACGTCGACCTCGTTCTCAGTGCGCCGCCGTTCGGACTGCACCTCAGGGAGGACCAGGCACAGGCTCTGGACCGGTACACCTCCTGCGGTTCGGTGTCCGAACGAGGCCCGGCGGACTGGCCCCTGATGGAATACATGCTTCGGATGGTGACCCGGCGCAGAGGTTCGGTGTGCACGGTCGTGTCGCACGGCCCGCTGTTCCGCGCGGGCCGGGATCAGGCCGTGCGTTCGGCACTGCTGGACGCCGATGTGGTGGAGGCCGTCATCGGCCTCGCGCCGAACCTCTTCTCCTCGACGGCGATCGCTCCGTGTGTGCTGTTGCTGCGGGCCCCCGGTGGTAAGGCAGGCCAGCGGCACGGCAAGGTGCTCTTCGTCGACGCGTCCCGTGAGTACCGGCGCGGGCCCGACCGGAACGTGATGCGGTCGGAGCACATCGAACGCATCGTCTCCGCGGTTCGGGGGTTTGCGGACGTCGATCGATTCGCCCGCGTTGTGGACCGCTCGCATATAGCCGCCAATGGCGACATCCTGGATATTCGCCGTTATGTGGACAGTGCACCGCTGCCCGAGCCGCAGAGCCTCCAGGCCCACATGAGCGGCGGCATGCCGGTGGCCGAGATCGACGAGAAGAAGACGCTGCTGGATGCCTACGGGATCAAGCCGGGGCAACTCTTCGCCAGGAGGTACGGGGACGCTGCCTTCATGGACTTCCTGCCCCCGCCCGAGCGGCCGGACGCCCGGAAACTGACCGAGTTGGCCCAGGACCGTGAACAGCGACTGGGTGCGGCGCTCGGTGAGTGGTGGGAGCGCGCCGCGGGGGACGTCGCGCGACTCGCTCCGGAAGAGAGCTCCCTCGAGTCGACCGACAGGCGGATGGGCCGGCTCCGGCGTGCACTGCTCGACGCCTGGAATGCGTCGGTGACGGCTCCCGGCGTCCTGGAAGCCGGGTCTCTCTCCGCAGCGTTCACGGACTGGTGGCATGAGTCCGGTCCGCAACTGAGGACTTTCGCCCGGCGCGGCCGTCTGCTGCCGCCCGTGGAGGACCTGTCCGCGCTCCGCGAGGGCATGGAGGCGAAGATCGACGGCCTGGCCGTGGCACGACGGCGCGAACTCGTCGAGACATACGAGAGGTGGCAGCAGAAGTACGGGCTGTCGTTCCGTGAGATCGAGTCCCAGCTGACCGGACCGAGTGCCGGGTTCGTCCAGAACAACCCGTGGTCCCGGCGGAGCGCCTGGGATCTGTCGTCCATGAACGGCGCGGGCGTGGCGGACAGGCGCCGGCAGACGGCACAGAGCATCTATGCCCTCACGGACACCGAGAAGACGGTCGAAGGAGCGCTGGCCAAGCTGGACGTCGACGAATTGATGGCCCTGCTTCCGGTCCTGGCCGCCGAGCCGGAGTCCGAGGACGAGGTCGACCGGCTCCTCCTGCGCGACGTCGTCAGGGCCGCCAGGACCGGCACGTCCGGCCGCCTGACCGAGGAACCGGGCGGTGTGCCCGCCGTGGAGGCCCGGCACCTCACCGAACGCGGATTCTCACCCACGGTGCTGCGTCGGCGCCGCGCGGACGCCCCGCCCAGAGATGCGGAGATGCTCGTCAGGGGCGATGTGCTGCTGACGGCCCGCGTGATGGCAGGCCGCGGCTACCGGGCGATCGTCTGGGAGGAACAGCTCCCCCGGGCAACCTACAGCGGAAGCGTCCTGCGGCTGACACCCGACACCGAGCGTGTTCTTCCGGGCTACCTCGCGATCTGGCTCTCCCACCGCGCAGTGCACCCACGTCTGTATGCGCAGGCACGGCAGAGCCGTGACGCGTTGTTCGACCTGCCGGCCGGGCGGCTGCTCAACGTCGAGATCGAACTGCCGAGTCTGCGGGATCAGCAGCGCATTCTCGATGGCACGTCCGCGCTGGCGGGCCAGCGTGAGCTGCGGTACGCCCAGCTCGCCAAGCTCGATCTGATCAAGCGGACCATGCTGAGGGACCTGGAGTCCGACCGGACGTCCGTCGACTACGCGAGCTGACGTGTGCGTCACACCACCCGCGTCGCCCCCGCGAACGGCATCTCGTCGATCGGGGCCAGGCGTACGGGGGCCGAGGGGTTCGGGGCGTGGATCATCTGGCCGTTGCCGACGTAGATGCCGACGTGGCTGATGCCGGAGTAGAAGAACACCAGGTCGCCGGGGCGGAGTTCGGAGCGGGAGACGCGTCGGCCCGCGTTGATCTGGGCGTACGTCGTGCGGGGGAGGGAGATGCCGGCCGAGCGGTAGGCGGCCTGCGCGAGGCCCGAGCAGTCGAAGGCGTCCGGGCCCGTCGCACCCCACACATAGGGGCTGCCGAGCTTCCGGTACGCGTACGCGACGGCGGCCGCGGCACGGGAGTCGGGGGCCTCGGCCGAACCGGGGGGAGTCAGGTCGGCCCGCGCGTCCGAGGCCGAGCGCGAGGCGTGCCCCGCCCCGGCCGTCACGGCGCCCGGCCCGCCGTCCGCCGTGACCCGGCTGCGCTCCTGCGGGGTCAGCCGGGACAGCAGCTCCCTCGCCTCGCCCAGCTTCCCGGTGACCGTCTTCTTCTGCCGCTTCAGTTCCGCCTGGCGCGATCTGAGCGACACCAGCTCGACATGGGCGGCGCCGCGCAGCTGCTCGATCTCCCTCAGCTGCTTGCGTACCCGCGCCACGGCCTGGGACTGCCGGTCGCCCGCCCGCTCGGCGAACGCGGTGCCGTCCAGATACCGGTCGGGGTTGCCGGAGAGCATCAGCTGCACGGCGGGGTCGATGCCACCGCCGCGGTACTGCGCCGCCGCGATGGAACCCAGCGCGTCCCGCGCCGAGTTGAGCTTCTCCTCCTTGCGGGCCGCCTCGTCCCGCAGCTCCTTCAGCCGCTGCTGGGCCGAGTCCGCCTTCTCCTTCGCCCCGTTGTACTTCTCGGTGGCGGCCTCGGCCTCCTGGTACAGCTTGTCCACCTTCGCCTTGACCTGCGTCGGAGTCAGCTGCGGCTCGGCGTGCCCGATGCCGTCGAAGCCCGTCGCGGTGGCCGCGCCCGCCAGGGCGATGGTCACGGCCGTGCGGGCGGTGTTGCCGCCCAGCGAGCGCTGCCGGGGCTTTCGGTGCACTGCCACCTGGACCGTCACGTCCTTTCGTACGGCTCGTACGACCGAGCGGTTCGCGGGTCCGGCGGCGGTCTGCACAGGGGGAGCGGGCCGCCGCCGGACCTTTCTCGGCGGTGGTGGCCGGCTGCCGCCCCTGGCCCGGGCGGCGGTGGGGAGCCGGTCACCTGGTGCAGGACGCTAAACCTGAAGGTGTCGGCACGGTAACGCCATGTATGGAAGTGCCCGCATCGGACTGCGCGGCGACCGCATGTGATCGTGAAACGGGGTCGCGGCCGCCGACTTCACGCAGCGTGGTGACCGAAGCGGCGGTTTCGTGGTGCGTGTGTGTGGTGGGGTGCTATGGGGTGCATATATGCGGGGGGATTAGGCTCCGGCCTCATGGACGTACTCATCCATCTCTTCGTCGGCCTGCACATCATCGGCATCGCCGCGCTCCTCGGCGGCTTCCTCACCCAGATGAAGGCGATGGGCCGGGGCACCGCCCGCTTCGTTCCCGCGATGCTGCACGGCGCGCTGACCATGCTGGTCACCGGCGCGGTCCTGGTCGGTCTCAACCAGGCCGACGACCAGCACGTGAACAGCATCAAGATCGGCGTGAAGCTGGCCCTGCTGATCGTGATCCTCGGGCTCGTCTATGTGAAGCGGGACGACGAGAAGGTGGACAAGCGCCTCTTCGGTCTGGTGGGCCTGCTGACCACGGCGAACATCTTCATCGCCGTGCTGTGGACCTGATCCCTCGGCGCAAGACCCGGGCCCCGGCGCGGGCCGACCGCACCGCGCCGGCGGCGACCGCGAGCCATGCCGCCACCGCGATCCACAGGAGGACCTCTCCGGGCCCCCTCAGCCACGGGATCCCGAGGGCTGCCGCGACGGAGAGCGTCGCCGCGGACGTCATGCCCAACGGGAACACCGTCGCCCAGCGGCGCCGGTCGTAGCGCAGTCGCGGGCGGGCCACCTCGGCGGCCAGGAGTACGACGTACCAGGCCAGGTCGAGGACCAGCAGCGCGAGGGTCACCTCGCGCAGGACGCCGAGGTCGTCGTCGTTCCACAGGTACAGGCGCCGGCTCTCGGCCGCGATCAGCTTCGCCCCGGCAAGTGCCGAGATGGCGAGCGCGCCGCCTGCGATCCAGTGGTCCCCGGCGCCCTCGAGCACCTGCCGCATGTCGAAGCGGGCCAGCGCGAGTCCGTAGAGCACGAGACCCAGCCAGAACAGCGCGAGAGCCGCGTGCGCCAGCCACGCCGTCGCCGTGGCGCCGCCCAGCGTGGCGCCGAGCACGGCGAGCCCCTCGGTGGCCACGCAGCACAGGAACACGGCGCCGGACATGCGCCTGCGCCAGTTGCGTACGAAGAGGCCGAGCAGCACCGGCCAGAGCACGGTGGCCAGCGCGAGCAGCGCCGCGGCCGGCACCTGCCGCCCCAGCGCCGAGAAGTCCGTCCCCAGCACCGTGGTGGCGGCGACGGCGGTGAGCGCGCCCGGGGTCCGGGCCTCCGCCGCCCATCGATCCCGCTGCCACAGCAGCCCCACGAGGAAGTCCACGCCCAGCGCCAGCCACGCGGCGCAGGTCATCGCCAGGGCGATCAGGGACAGTACCTCGTAGCCGGCCAGACGCAGCGCCGCCGACACGATGCCGGTCGCCATGACGGCGGCACCGGCGGTCGGCGGACGCCGCTTCCACCAGATGCGCAGATGAGAGGGGGCGGGCATGGGCCGATGCTAGGGAGCCGCGCACCCCTTTCCCGCGGGGCACGCGCGCGCGTGCCCTGGAAACCGCGCGGGCGCGGGACACGGACACGCACGCCCGGCG
>NZ_JBHYKH010000344.1:0-9784 GCF_042741275.1 Streptomyces sp. NPDC058964 | reverse complement strand
GGGGGCGCCGCGCGCCGCCCCCCCCCCGCGGGCGGGGGCCCCCACCCGGGGGGGCCCCCCCCCCGTGTGGGGGTGCCCCCCCCGGGGGCGGAGCGGCCCCCCCCGACGGTGCCCGCCCCGGTCAGGGGAGTTGGGCCGGCACCGAGCGCCTACTTCTTGTCGAGCAGGTTTTGGACCTTGGCGCGGACGTCGTCGTCGGCCAGGCCGCGGATCGTCAGCGTCGTCCGACGGCGCAGCACGTCGTCCGCCGTCTCGGCCCACTCGTGGTCACGGGCCCACACGACCTGCGCCCAGATCTCGGGCGCGTCGGGGTGGACGCGTTCGGCCAGTTCGGGGCTCTCGTTGGCGATACGGGCGATGTCGAAGGCCAGCGAGCCGTAGTGCGTGGCCAGGTGCTTGGCGGTGTCGGCGGCCATGCGCGGGCCGGGCGCGGGGTGGTCCACCAGCAGGCGGTGGGCGACGGCGCGTGGGTTGGCGACACCGGGCAGCGGCAGCTTCTTCGGCAGCGAGGAGATCGGCTCGAAGTCGTCGCCCAGCGGGTGGCCCGGCAGCGCCTCCAGCTTCTGCATCACGGTGCGGCCGATGTGCCGGAAGGTGGTCCACTTGCCGCCCGCGACGGACAGCATGCCGCCCCGGCCCTCGGTCACCACGGTCTCGCGCTTGGCCTTGGCGGTGTCGCCGGGGCCGCCCGGCAGCACGCGCAGACCCGCGAACGCGTACGTGATCAGGTCACGGTCGAGCTGCTGGTCACGGATGGAGAAGGCGGCCTCGTCGAGTATCTGGGCGATGTCCTTCTCGTTGACCGCGACGTCCGCGGGATCGCCCTCGTACGCCTCGTCGGTGGTGCCGAGCAGGAGCATGTCCTCCCACGGGAGGGCGAAGGTGATGCGGTACTTGTCGATGGGGGTCGCGAGCGCGGCCTTCCACGGCGAGGTCCGCTTCAGGACCAGATGCGCACCCTTCGAAAGACGGATCGACGGCGCGGCATTCGGGTCCTCCATCCGGCGCAGGTGGTCGACCCAGGGGCCGGTCGCGTTTAGCACCAGACGGGCGTTGGCGCCGAACTCCTCGCCGGTGAGCCGGTCCCTGAGGTCGGCGCCGGTGACCCGGCCCTTGGTGAACCGCAGGCCGGTGACCTCGGCGTGGTTGAGGACGACCGCGCCCGCCTCGACGGCCGCGCGGACCGTCATCAGCGCCATGCGCGAGTCGTTCATCTGGTCGTCGCCGTACACGGCCACGGCCTTGAGGTTCTCGGTGCGCAGCTCCGGCACGTCCTGCGCGGCCTTCGCGGGGCTGAGCAGGTGACCGACACCGTCACCGAAGGCGGAGAGCGCGGAGTAGGCGAAGACGCCCGCTCCGAGCTTCGCGGCGCCGTGCGGCCCGCCCTTGTACACGGGGAGGTAGAACGTGAGCGGGTTCGCCAGGTGGGGGGCCACCTGGCGGGAGACCGCACGGCGCTCGAAGTGGTTCTCCGCCACCAGCTTCACCGCGCCGGTCTGCAGGTAGCGCAGACCGCCGTGGAGCAGCTTGGAGGAGGCGGAGGAGGTGGCGCCGGCGAAGTCGCCGGCGTCGACCAGAGCCACCCTGAGGCCGGACTGCGCGGCGTGCCAGGCGGTGGAGATGCCCAGGATGCCGCCGCCGATCACGAGAAGGTCGTACGACGCCTTGGAGAGTTGCTCCCTGGTCTCGGCTCGGCTCGGGTTGGAGCCGGAGGCCGGGTGCGTCCCCAGGGCAGGCACGGACTGCAGGGTGGACTGACTGGTCATGTCGGGTTCTTACTCCTAGTCAGAGCTGTCTGGGCGGTCCGAGCCGCTCAGTCCTCGTCCTCGATCCAGCCCATGGTCCGCTCGACGGCCTTGAGCCAGTTCTTGTACTCACGGTCGCGGGTCTCCGCGTCCATGTTGGGGGTCCATTCGGCGGCCCGGCGCCAGTTGGCGCGCAGTTCGTCGGTGCTGGACCAGAAGCCGACGGCGAGGCCGGCGGCGTAGGCGGCGCCGAGGCAGGTGGTCTCGGCGACCATCGGGCGCACCACGGGTGCGTCCAGGACGTCGGCGAGGGTCTGCATCAGCAGGTTGTTGGAGGTCATGCCGCCGTCGACCTTCAGGGCCACCAGCTCGTCGCCGGAGTCCTTGACCATCGCGTCGGCGATCTCGCGGGTCTGCCAGGCGGTGGCCTCCAGGACGGCACGGGCGAGGTGCGCCTTGGTGACGTACCGGGTCAGGCCGGCGATCACACCGCGGGCGTCGGAGCGCCAGTGCGGGGCGAACAGGCCGGAGAAGGCCGGTACGAAATAGGCACCGCCGTTGTCCTCGACCGAGAGCGCGAGCGTCTCGATCTCGGCCGCGGTGGAGATCAGGCCCATCTGGTCGCGCATCCACTGCACCAGGGAGCCGGTGACGGCGATCGAGCCCTCCAGCGCGTAGACCGTCGGCTGGTCGCCGATCTTGTACCCGACCGTGGTCAGCAGGCCCGCGTAGGAGTTGATGATCTTGTCACCGGTGTTCATCACCATGAAGGTGCCGGTGCCGTAGGTGGACTTGGTCTCGCCCTCGGAGAAGCAGGTCTGGCCGAACAGGGCCGCCTGCTGGTCGCCGAGCGCGGAGGCGACCGGGATGCCGCCGAGGACGTCGCCGAGCTTGCCGCCGGTGACCTCGCCGTAGACCTCGGCAGAGGAGCGGATCTCGGGCAGGATCTGCAGCGGCACGCCGATCGACTCGGCGATCTTCTCGTCCCACTGCATGGTGTGCAGGTTCATGAGAAGGGTGCGGGAGGCGTTGGTGACGTCCGTGACGTGCTTGCCGCCGTTGACACCGCCGGTCAGGTTCCAGATGACCCAGGTGTCCATGGTGCCGAAGAGGATGTCGCCCGCCTCGGCGCGCTCCCGCAGGCCCTCGACGTTGTCGAGCAGCCAGCGGGCCTTCGGGCCGGAGAAGTACGAGGCCAGCGGGAGGCCGGTCTCGCGGCGGAAACGGTCCTGGCCGACGTTGCGGCCGAGTTCCCTGCACAGGGCGTCGGTGCGCGTGTCCTGCCAGACAAGGGCGTTGTGGACGGGCTCACCGGTGTTCTTGTCCCACAGCACGGTGGTCTCGCGCTGGTTGGTGATGCCGATGGCCTTGATGTCGTCGCGGGTGATGCCGGCCTTCTGGATGGCCCCGGCGACGACTTCCTGGACGTTGGTCCAGATCTCGTTGGCGTTGTGCTCGACCCAGCCCGGCTTCGGGAAGATCTGCTCGTGCTCCTTCTGGTCGACGGAGACGATGCGGCCGTCCCGGTCGAAGACGATGCAGCGGCTGGAGGTCGTGCCCTGGTCGATGGCCGCGATGAAGGGGCCGGCCGTGTGGGCGTCGGTCACTGTGTGCTCCTGGTGGGTCCGTGGTGAGGAGGGCTGTACGTACGGCGCGTGCTGTGAGGCTCGGTGCTCGAGGACGAGGCTCGCTGCTCTTTAAGCAAATGCGACGTTGTAGATGCCTGCAGCGATCGCGGCGCCGATCAGGGGACCGACCACCGGGATCCAGGCGTAGCCCCAGTCGGAGCCGCCCTTGTTGGGCAGGGGCAGAAGGGCGTGCACGATGCGCGGACCGAGGTCACGGGCCGGGTTGATCGCATAGCCCGTGGGGCCGCCGAGGGAGAGACCGATGCCGACGACCACGAAGGCGGTGATCAGGGCGCCCAGGGTGCCCAGGCCGTTGCCCTTGTCGTTGAGGCCCTGCGTGAGGACGGCGAGGACCAGGACGATCGTGCCGATGATCTCCGTGGCGAGGTTCTGCACCACGTGGCGGATCTCGGGACCGGTGGAGAACACGCCCAGGACCGGGCCGGCGCCCTTCTCCTGGGCCTCGACGGCCTTGGCCGCCGTGGCCTGCGCACCCGGACCGCCGACGATCTCCTTGTCGGTGAGGTGCGCGTGGAACTGGCCGTAGTAGGCCACCCAGACCAGAGTCGCGCCGATCATGGCGCCGAGGAGCTGGCCACCCCAGTAGGTGGGGAGGTTGGTGTAGTCGTGGTCCTTGATCGCGAGTGCGAGGGTCACGGCCGGGTTGAGGTGGGCACCGGAGAGCGGTGCCGAGGTGTAGACCGCCGTCAGGACGGCGAAACCCCACCCGAAAGTGATGGCGAGCCAACCGGCGTTACGGGCCTTGGAGGCCTTCAGCGTCACGGCGGCGCACACGCCACCGCCGAGCAGGATGAGTATGGCGGTACCGATGGTCTCGCCGATGAAGATGTCGGAGCTGGACACCCGCGACTCCTTTGTCCTTCGTCCAGGGAAGCCGAACCCCGGGTCCCTCCGGGTGTTCTGGCGCCCTCGGGGGTGAGAGCGAAACCGGTCCTTGGCGTTGTCACACTCTAGCGCGTATTGCCGGTAGGTGTTCGACAATGCCGACCGATGGACGGGAGTCTTGCTCCGGCGTTACATGCGCGTCAAGGGTTCTGTTATCGAAAACCTGATCGTTACTGATCGAGGCGGGCTATCGATCTTCGAGCACCGGACGTACCTTTTGTTGTTGTATGTCCATTTCAGGGTATGGCGAGAGCCGGAACGCCGCTCAGCGTTCCGGTCTCCAGTGGTCCTGTCCTGTTCGTAGTGCTCTGTCGTGGTGCTCTGTCGTCGTGCCGCGGTCAGAACCGCAGGGCGCCCAGATCGCGCGACACCGCGCGGGCGCAGTCCCGTACCGCCGCGATCAGCTCGGGGCGCAGTTCCCCGTCCCGGCACAGGCGCTCCACCGCGCCGGTGATGCCGACCGCCCCCACGGGCATGCGCCGGCGGTCGTGCACGGGCGCGGCGACCGAGGCCACGCCCTCCCAGGTCTCCTCCACGTCGGCCGCGTATCCCCGCGCGCGCGTGATGTCCAGGAGGTGCTCGAAGTCCTCGAGCTCGCACACCGTGCGGTCCGTGAAGGCCTTGCGGTCGGCCTCCAGTACCTCGCTGTGCGCCACCGGGTCGTACGCCGACAGCACCTTGCCCAGGGCCGTGGAGTGCAGCGGCTGCATGGCCCCTATCTCCAGGACCTGCCTGCTGTCGTCGGGCCGGAAGACGTGGTGGACGATCAGCACGCCCTGCTGGTGCAGCACGCCCAGATAGACGCTCTCACCGCTGGAACGGGCCAGGTCGTCCGTCCACACCAGGGCGCGCGCCCGCAGCTCGTGCACGTCCAGATAGGTCGTGCCCAGGCGCAGCAGCTCCGCGCCCAGCTGATACCGCCCGGAAGCGTCGTCCTGTTCGACGAAGCCCTCCTGTTGGAGGGTGCGCAGGATGCCGTGGGCGGTGCCCTTGGCGAGGCCAAGGGAAGAGGCGATGTCCGACAGGCCGAGCCGTCGCTCGCCGCCCGCGAGCAGCCGCAGCATCGCGGCCGCCCGTTCGAGCGACTGGATGTTCCGTGCCATCGCCGTACTGCCTCCGTCCCCTTCGACTGCCGCCGAGGCGCTGTCGTTAACTATCGTTCGACAATGCCGAACACTACCGGTCGATGTCGTCCTCCCGCCAATGGTCGGTCGGCACCTGTTACATCACATGTGGCCCGCGCGTGGCACGACCGCCACACGCGTCCGCCTCGTGGACGCCCCGCCCATCAAAGCCCACGTCCGGTTACTCTGACGCCGTGCGCCTTCACCGGGCCTGCCCGGGAAACCGCATAGCCGACAGCCGTCGCACTCCAGGGAGCCCCTACATGGCCTCGTCGCCGACGTCCCCTTCCGCCGACAGCCGGACCCGTGTGTCCGCGCTCCGAGAGGCGCTCGCCACCCGAGTGGTGGTCGCCGACGGAGCCATGGGCACCATGCTCCAGGCGCAGGAACCGACCCTCGAGGACTTCGAGAACCTCGAGGGCTGCAACGAGATCCTCAATCTCACCCGCCCCGACATCGTCCGCTCCGTCCACGAGGCGTACTTCGCCGTGGGCGTCGACTGCGTCGAGACCAACACCTTCGGGGCCAACCACTCGGCCATGGCCGAGTACGACATCGCCGACCGCGTCTACGAGCTGTCCGAGGCAGGTGCCCGGATCGCCCGCGAGACCGCCGACGAGTTCGGCGCCCGCGACGGCCGCCAGCGCTGGGTCCTCGGCTCGATCGGACCCGGCACGAAGCTGCCGACTCTCGGCCACATCGGCTACGGCACACTGCGCGACGGCTTCCAGGCCAACGCCGAGGGCCTGCTCGCCGGCGGCGCAGACGCCCTGATCGTGGAGACCACCCAGGACCTCCTCCAGACGAAGTCCTCGATCCTGGGCGCCCGGCGCGCGATGGAGGCGACCGGCACCGAGGTGCCGCTGCTGGTCTCGATGGCCTTCGAGACGACCGGCACCATGCTGCTCGGCTCGGAGATCGGCGCCGCCCTGACCGCGCTGGAGCCCCTCGGCATCGACATGATCGGCCTGAACTGCTCGACCGGCCCCGCCGAGATGAGCGAGCACCTGCGCTACCTGGCCCGCCACTCCCGCACCCCGCTGCTGTGCATGCCCAACGCCGGCCTGCCGATCCTCACCAAGGACGGCGCCCACTTCCCGCTCGACCCGGAGGGCCTGGCCGACGCGCAGCAGACCTTCGTGCGCGACTACGGCCTGAACCTGATCGGCGGCTGCTGCGGCACCACGCCCGAGCACCTGCGTCAGCTCGTGGAGCGGATCCAGGGGGCCACGCCCGTCGAGCGCCGCCCCCAGCCCGAGCCCGGCGCCGCCTCCCTCTACCAGACCGTCCCCTTCCGGCAGGACACCTCCTACCTGGCCATCGGCGAGCGCACCAACGCCAACGGCTCCAAGAAGTTCCGGGAGGCCATGCTGGACGCCCGCTGGGACGACTGCGTCGAGATGGCCCGCGAGCAGATCCGCGAGGGCGCGCACATGCTCGACCTGTGCGTGGACTACGTCGGCCGCGACGGCGTCGCCGACATGGAGGAGCTGGCCGGACGCTTCGCCACCGCCTCCACCCTGCCCATCGTCCTCGACTCCACCGAGGTCGACGTCATCCAGGCCGGCCTGGAGAAGCTCGGCGGCCGCTCGGTCGTCAACTCGGTCAACTACGAGGACGGGGACGGACCCGAGTCACGGTTCGCGAAGGTCACCCGCCTGGCCCAGGAGCACGGCGCGGCCCTGATCGCGCTGACCATCGACGAGCAGGGCCAGGCCCGCACCCCCGAGAAGAAGGTCGAGATCGCCGAACGGCTCATCGACGACCTGACCGGGAACTGGGGCATCCGTGAGGAGGACATCCTCATCGACACCCTGACCTTCACCATCTGCACCGGTCAGGAGGAGTCCCGCAAGGACGGCATCGCCACCATCGAGGCGATCCGCGAGCTCAAGCGCCGCCACCCGGACGTGCAGACCACCCTCGGCCTGTCGAACATCTCCTTCGGCCTCAACCCGGCCGCCCGCATCCTCCTCAACTCCGTCTTCCTCGACGAGTGCGTGAAGGCGGGCCTGGACTCGGCGATCGTGCACGCCTCGAAGATCCTTCCGATCGCCCGCTTCGACGAGGAGCAGGTGCGAACGGCCCTCGACCTCATCTACGACCGCCGCGCCGAGGGCTACGACCCGCTGCAGAAGCTGATGGCCCTGTTCGAGGGCGCCACCGCCAAGTCCCTCAAGGCCGGCAAGGCCGAGGAACTGGCCGCCCTGCCGCTGGAGGAGCGCCTCAAGCGCCGCATCATCGACGGCGAGCGCAACGGTCTTGAGCCCGACCTGGACCAGGCCCTGGAGACCCGCCCGGCGCTGGACATCGTCAACGACACCCTCCTGGACGGCATGAAGGTCGTCGGCGAACTGTTCGGCTCGGGCCAGATGCAGCTGCCGTTCGTGCTCCAGTCCGCCGAGGTCATGAAGGCCGCCGTCGCCTACCTCGAACCGCACATGGAGAAGTCGGACGCCGAGGGCAAGGGCACCATCGTGCTCGCCACCGTGCGCGGTGACGTGCACGACATCGGCAAGAACCTCGTCGACATCATCCTGTCCAACAACGGCTACAACGTGGTCAACCTCGGCATCAAGCAGCCGGTCTCCGCGATCCTGGACGCCGCCGAGGAGCACCGCGCGGACGTCATCGGCATGTCCGGTCTCCTGGTCAAGTCCACGGTGATCATGAAGGAGAACCTGGAGGAGCTCAACCAGCGGGGCCTCGCCGCCGACTACCCCGTGATCCTCGGCGGAGCGGCCCTGACCCGGGCCTACGTCGAACAGGACCTGTACGAGCTGTACGAGGGGGAGGTCCGCTACGCCCGCGACGCGTTCGAGGGACTGCGCCTCATGGACGCACTCATCGGCGTCAAGCGGGGCGTGCCGGGCGCGAAGCTGCCGGAGCTCAAGCAGCGCCGGGTCCGCGCGGCAGCCGACCTCGAGATCGAGGAGCGCCCGGAGGAGGGCCACGTCCGCTCCGACGTCGCCACCGACAACCCCGTGCCGACCCCGCCCTTCTGGGAGACCCGGGTCATCAAGGGCATCCAGCTCAAGGAGTACGCGAGCTGGCTCGACGAGGGCGCGCTGTTCAAGGGCCAGTGGGGGCTCAAGCAGGCCCGTACCGGCGAGGGGCCGACGTACGAGGAGCTCGTCGAGACCGAGGGCCGTCCCCGGCTGCGTGGCCTGCTGGACCGGCTCCAGACGGAGAACCTCCTGGAAGCGGCCGTGGTCCACGGCTACTTCCCCTGCGTGTCCAAGGACGACGACCTGATCATCCTGGACGAGCGGGGCAACGAGCGCACCCGCTTCACCTTCCCGCGCCAGCGCCGGGGCCGCCGCCTCTGCCTCGCGGACTTCTTCCGCCCGGAGGAGTCGGGAGAGACGGACGTCGTCGGTCTGCAGGTCGTCACCGTCGGCTCCAGGATCGGCGAGGAGACGGCGAAGCTGTTCGCCTCGGACTCCTACCGCGACTACCTCGAACTGCACGGTCTGTCGGTGCAGCTGGCCGAGGCGCTCGCCGAGTACTGGCACGCCCGCGTCCGCGCCGAACTGGGCTTCGGCGGGGACGACCCGAGCGACATCGAGGACATGTTCGCCCTCAAGTACCGGGGTGCCCGCTTCTCCCTCGGCTACGGTGCCTGCCCCAACCTGGAGGACCGGGCCAAGATCGCCGAACTCCTGCGGCCCGAGCGCATCGGGGTCCACCTCTCCGAGGAGTTCCAGCTCCACCCCGAGCAGTCCACGGACGCGATCGTGATCCACCACCCGGAGGCGAAGTACTTCAACGCCCGCTGAGCCCTCCGGGGGTTCGGCGGGGGGCCGACTTGGCTGGGGGCTCCCTGCCCAGGGGGCACCTGACCGGGGGACCGGCCGGTGCCTGGCGGGGCTTCCGTGTGCACTGCTGCCCGGCTCGGGTCCCGGGGCCCCGGTCCTGGCGGCCGGCGGGAGCGTTCGCCGGGAGCGGCCAAGAGGGCTGATCGTGCGGCCCGGCAGGATGTCCGGCCGGCGCGACTCGGCCGGGAGCCGGGTGCGTCCCCCGTGCGACAGTGCGCCAGGTGGGTCCCCCGGCCGGACGGAGGCCGTCCCGGAGGCGCAGCCGGAGCGCGGCCGCAGGAGGCCGTCGCGGCGGTGGGCCTGCCGTAGTCCTGGCCTCGGCTCCGCGGAAGCGCACCGCTCTGCGGATCTGCCTGCCCCCGGTCCGTCCGGGGTCTTCCCCGCGTCTCCCGCGGTGTCTCCCGCGTGCCCAGGTGATAAACCAGGCGTTTCACCAGCGGGAGTCGTACACTGGTCGATCCACCGCAGGGGGGGGGGGGGCGGGGCGGGGGGGACGCGCGGTCGGACACACAGAGGCTGCGGCGCTCGCACCCGCGCACACACACACGCCCACCCACCCACCC
>NZ_JBHYKH010000343.1:0-9796 GCF_042741275.1 Streptomyces sp. NPDC058964 | reverse complement strand
GCGCGCCCGGCCCGCCGCGCGCGCGCGCCCGCCCCCCGGGTGGTCTGCGGGTGTGTGCCGTCACCCGGGGACGTGGCAGTCGAACGCGTGCAGGTAGGGGTTGACCGGACGCATGTCGTCGACGACCAGGCCGGCCGCGGTCAGCCGGCTCACCATGCTCTCGGTGGTGTGCTTGGCCCCGCCGACGTTGAGCAGCAGCAGCAGGTCCATCGCGGTGCTGAACCGCATCGACGGGGTGTCGTCGACGAGGTTCTCGATGACCACGACCCGTGTTCCGGGGCCACCCGCCCCGATGACGTTGCGCAGCGTCCTGGCGGTGCTCTCGTCGTCCCACTCCAGGATGTTCTTGATGATGTAGACGTCGGCCTTGACCGGGATCTCGGTGCGGACGTCGCCGGGCACGATCCGTGCGCGGTCGGCGAGGTCGCCGCCCGCGCGCAGCCGCGGCACGGCGTTCTCCACCACGCGGGGCAGGTCGAGCAGGCTGCCGTGCATCGACGGGTACTTGTCGAGCAGGCTGGCCACCACGTGCCCCTGGCCGCCGCCGATGTCCGCGACCGAGTCGCTGCCGGACAGGTCGAGCAGGTCCGCGACGTCCCGCGCCGACTGCTCGCTGGACGTGGTCATCGCACGGTTGAAGACGTCGGCCGACTCCGGGGCGTCCTCGTTGAGGTACTGGAAGAACTCCTTGCCGTAGAGGTCCTCGACGACGTTCCGGCCGGTGCGCACGGCCTCGTCCAGCTTGGGCCAGGCGTCCCAGGTCCACGGTTCGGTGCACCACAGCGAGATGTAGCGCAGGCTGTTCGGGTCGTCCTCGCGCAGCAGCCGGGACATCTCGGTGTGCGCGAACGTGCCGTCCGGCCGTTCGGCGAAGACGCCGTAGCAGGACAGGGCCCGCAGCAGCCGGCGCAGCGGCTTCGGTTCGGTCTTCACCACTGCCGCGAGGTCCTCCACGGCCATCGGGTCGTCCCCGAGTGAGTCGGCGACGCCGAGCCGGGCGGCCGCGCGGACGGCGGCGGCACAGGCCGCGCCGAACACGAGCTCTCGCAGCCGCATGGACGGCGGTGGGGCGGATGGTGCGGTCGTCATGTGCCGCCTTCCTTCCTTACGTTGGACTTCACGTGGACTTCACGTGGACTTCTCGTTGCACTTCCCGGGCCCGCGGCCGGTCACGGCCGGGTCAGCACAGGCCCGACGGCTTGGAGGCCCGGCAGTAGTTGCCGGTGAAGCTGTTGCCCTGGCCGGTGTCCGTGTTGACCAGGTCCGCCGGGGAGTTGTTGTCCAGCGTGTTGTCGCTGATCCGGTTCCGCTCGCTGGTGACGCCCACGAAGCTCTTGAACAGGACGATCCCGCCCGACAGCGGCGAGTTGCCGGCGTTGCCCGTGATCAGGTTCCGGGTCACCAGACTGTCCTCGGCGCCGGTCAGGACGACGCCGGAGCCCTGGAGAGCGGGCAGCCGTTCGGTCTTCGGGCAGGACTTGTTGTTGCTGACGAGGAGGTTGTCGCGCACGGTCACGGCGCCGGCCTTCGGCTTGTTCTCGTCGCCGACGACGAACACGCCCGCGCAGTTGCCCGTGACGTAGTTGCCCGCGACGGTGAGGTTCCGCAGGCGCCGGACGGTCAGGCCGATCCGGTTGCCCTCCAGGCGGTTGCGGTCGACCACCACGCCGCCGGTGTCGGTGGCACCCTCCTCGGCCTTGATCGTGTTGGCGAGGAACAGGCCCGCGTCGCCGTTGTCCCGGGCGTAGTTCTTGCGGAAGACGCCGTGCACGGAGCGCTCCTGGGCGATGCCCCAGACCCCGTTCTTCACGGCGTACACCTTGCGCACGGTCATGCCGTCGGTCGCCATGCCGAAGACCCCGCTGCGGGCGAAGCCGGTCACGGTCAGGTCGGAGACGGTGACGCCCTCGAGGTTGTGGGTCTTGGTGCCCACGACGCAGATGCCGTTGCCGCCCTCGGCGCAGCTGGCGGTGTCCTTCGTCGTGTCCGCGGACGAGCTCGCCGTGGTGCCCGGCGGTGTCACGGCCACCTTCGGGTCCGGCATGATCACGGTGGTGCGGCCCGAGCCCCGCAGGGTCAGCCCGGGCGTGGTCACCTTGACGCTCTCGTAGTAGGTGCCGGGCGCCACCAGAACGGTGTCCCCGGACTGGGCGGCATCCACCGCCTTCTGGATCGATTCCCCCGGATGGACCACGAGGGTCGCGCGGACCGCGGCGGCCGGAGTGGCGCCGAGCCCCGCCCCGAGGAGCGCGGCGGTGCACGCCAGGTAGGCGATATGGCATTTCGTCATATCCTGCACGCTATGACCGATTGGCCCCCGGGCTGGCCGGATGGGCCATCCGGTGGCGTGTCACGGCGGCGGCCCGTCATCCGCGCAGCGCGTGTCCGATCTCCAGTTGCGTCGTCCCCGGTGCGCGGCCGTGCCGGATCTCCCAGAGGCAGTTCTGCAGCACTCGCCCCAGCGTCCACGCGCGTGCCCGCGCCCGGTCCAGGCCCAGCAGGTCCGTCAGCGTGTCGAAGCACCGGCCGGTCTCGGCCGGGTCGTAGCGGTTGTCGATCGCGGGCAGCAGGTCGAAGCCGGGGTCGCCCGCGAGCGGCTTGGGACCGATGGCGAGCCACTCGTCACCGCCTGCCTCGACGCGGCCGCCCGTCCGGTGGGCCGCCAGGACGGTGCCGAAGTGCAGGTCCCAGTGCAGCAGTCGGTCCCCGGGCTCGTCCGTCACCTCGCGCCCGGCCGCCGCGCGGTCCGCCAGCAGCCGCCGGTCCGCCGGGACGGGAACCCGCTCCAGCGCCCACGGCACCCGCTCCAGCATGCCCCGCGCGATGTCCCCGAGCCGCCGCAGCCCCGGCGGCGCCGGAACGGCGGTCAGCCGGGCCAGCAGCCCGCCGACGACGCGCACGGCCTCACGCGGGTCGGGCAGGTCGGTCAGCACCCGGGTCTCGTCCAGCCGCTCCAGCAGCAGAGTGCAGCTCGGCTCGTCGTGCTCCAGCAGTCGCACGGCCCCGTCGCCGCCCCAGGCGCGCAGCGCGAGCGGCTCGCCCTCGCTCTCCGCGTCCAGCCGCTGGAGCTTCAGCGCCGCCGGGGTGCCGTCGGCGCGGACCACCGGAAGGACCAGCGCACACATCCCGTACATGGCGGGCCCCTCGACCCTCAGCTCCCACCGGCGGAGGAACTCCTCGGCCCGTCGTGGCAGGCCGGCGACGAACGCCCGCCCCGCGTCCCCGTTGAATTTGCGCTGTGAAGCGGCCAGCTCGCCGGGCACCTGGATCACCTTCCCGACGATACTGACGCTTGTGGACCGGGTCAGCGGATTTCGGCGTGGGCTCCGGGCGGCGGCGGCCTATGTGCGCAGCGCCCCGGCAACGTACGTCTGGCTGCTGATCCTCTTCCTGACCACCTTCGCCCTGCACCACATGTCGCCGGACTTCGAGGAGGACTTCCTGCGGCAGCGCTCGACCAACATCCGCGAGCTGTCGCAGAACCCCGTACGGGTGCTGATCACCAGCGCCATGTGGATCGACGGCGGGCGCTGGCTGCCGTACGCCGCCCTGTTCACGGTCTTCCACGCCCAGGCCGAACGCTGGCTCGGCACCGTCCGCTTCCTGGCGGTGTGCGTGGCCGCGCACGTGCTCGCGACCCTGCTCAGCGAGGGCGCGTTGCTGAAGGCGATCCGGGAGGGGATCGCCCCGCACACTGCGGTCAACACCCTCGACATCGGGGTGAGTTACGCGCTGGCGGGCGTCATCGGGGTGCTCACCTACCGGATCGCGACGCCTTGGCGGTACCCGTATCTGCTGGTCGCGCTGTCCGTCTACGGCGTTCCGCTGGTCGCCGGGCGCACCTTCACGGACTTCGGGCATTTCGCGTCCCTGCTGATCGGCCTCGCCTGCTATCCGCTGGTCAGAGGCCGGGGAAAAGCATGGAATCCGAAGGAGACACTGGCCACCCTCAGGAGTTAACGTCCGGCCATGAGCAGCTCGGCAAGCAGTGTCGTCAACGGCGGCATCTCCTTCTGGTACGCGGACGACGGCCTCCCCGAGACCAGGGAGCCGCTCCCGGGTGACGCGTCCGCCGACGTCGTGATCGTCGGCGGCGGCTACACGGGACTGTGGACCGCGTACTACCTGAAGAAGGCCGCCCCCTTCCTGCGCGTCACCGTCCTTGAGCAGAAGTTCTGCGGCTACGGCGCCTCGGGGCGCAACGGCGGCTGGCTGTACAACGGCGTCGCCGGCCGCGACCGGTACGCCAGGCTGCACGGCCGGGAGGCCGCCGTACGGCTGCAGCAGGCGATGAACGGCACCGTCGACGAGGTCGTCGCCGTCGCGCGGGACGAGGGCATCGAGGCCGACCTGCACAAGGGCGGGGTGCTGGAGGTGGCGACCACCCCGGCGCAGCTGGCCCGGCTGAAGGCCTTCCACGAGCACGAGCTGTCGTACGGCGAGAAGGACCGTGAGCTGTACGGCGCCCGGGAGACGCGCGAGCGGATCCGGGTCGCCGATGCCGTCGGCTCGGCCTGGACCCCGCACGGGGCACGGCTGCACCCGGTCAAGCTGGTGAAGGGGCTCGCGGCGGCCGTGGAGGCCCTCGGCGTGACCATCCACGAGTCGACACCGGTGACGGAGATCCGCCCGAAGCACGCGGTCACCCCCTACGGCACCGTCCGCGCCCCCTACGTCCTGCGCTGCACCGAGGGCTTCACGGCGAGCCTGAAGGGCCAGAAGCGCACCTGGCTGCCCATGAACTCCTCGATGATCGCGACCGAGCCGCTCACCGACGAGCAGTGGGCGACCGTCGGCTGGGACGGCCGGGAGACCCTGGGCGACATGGCGCACGCCTACATGTACGCCCAGCGCACCGCCGACGGCCGTATCGCGCTGGGCGGGCGGGGAGTGCCGTACCGCTTCGGCTCGCGGACGGACAACGACGGCCGCACCCAGGAGACGACCGTCGAGGCGCTCCGGGAGATCCTGGTCCGCTTCTTCCCCTCCCTGGCCGGCGTCCGCGTCGAGCACGCCTGGTCGGGCGTCCTCGGCGTCCCCCGCGACTGGTGCGCCACCGTCACCCTGGACCGCTCGACGGGCCTGGGCTGGGCGGGCGGCTACGTCGGCTCGGGCGTGGCCACCACCAACCTCGCCGCCCGCACCCTGCGCGACCTGGTCCAGCAGGACTCCGGCCAGGGAGGCCGCACCGAGCTGACGGACCTGCCGTGGGTGAACCACAAGGTGCGCAAGTGGGAGCCCGAGCCGTTCCGGTGGCTGGGCGTCCAGGGCATGTACGCCACCTACCGGGCCGCCGACGAACGCGAGCGCCTCCATCCGGGCACCGAGTCGTCGAGGCTCGCCCGGATCGCCGACCGGGTGGCGGGGCGGCACTGACCGTGATCCGCTCCGCGACCCCCTCGGACGTACCCGTCATCCACACCCTGATCCGGGAACTCGCCGAGTACGAGAAGGCCCCGCAGGAGGCGAGGGCGACCGAGGAGCAGCTGCGCGTGGCCCTCTTCGGCGAGCGTCCCGCCGTCTTCGCGCACGTGGCGGTGGACGAGGCGACCGGCGCCACGGTCGGGTTCGCGCTGTGGTTCCTGAGCTTCTCCACCTGGCGCGGCGTCCACGGCATCTACCTGGAGGACCTCTACGTCCGCCCCACCGCCCGCGGCGGCGGCCACGGCCGGGCGCTGTTGGCGGAGCTGGCGCGCATCTGCGCGGAGCGCGGCTACGAGCGACTGGAATGGTCGGTCCTGGACTGGAACCGGCCCGCGATCGGTTTCTACGAGGCTCTGGGGGCTCGGCCGCAGGACGAGTGGACGGTGTACCGGCTGACCGGTGCAGCGCTGGTGGAGCTGGGCGGGGGCGGTGGGTCAGACCGCTGATTCGGGGACGGGCGCTTCCGCCGGGGCCGCGCGGCCGGGTGGTTTCGCCGTCACCATCAGGCCCGCGACCAGGGCCGCAAGGAGCATGACTCCCGCGGCCCACCAGATGGCGACCGTGTAGCCGTGCACGACGCCCTCCGGGATCACGGTCGCCCGCTGGGCCGGGCCGTGGAGATGGGCGGCGATGTAGGCGGTGCTGCTGGTGGTGGCGATGGTGTTGAGCAGCGCCGTGCCGATCGAACCGCCCACCTGCTGCGAGGTGTTCACGGTCGCCGAGGTGACCCCGGAGTCCTGCGGGGGGACTCCCGCGGTGGCCGTGGCGAAGACCGGCATGAAGGTCAGGCCCATGCCGAGACCCATCAGGAGCAGGGCGGGCAGGATCTCGGTGGTGTACGAGGAGCCGACGGTCAGCCCGGTCAGGACGACCATCCCGCTCGATGCGAAGACCATGCCCGGGACCATCAGCATGCGCGGCGCCACCCGGGGCAGCAGCCGGGCCGATATCTGCGTGGAGCCGACGATGATCGCGGCGGTCAGCGGCAGGAAGGCCAGGCCCGTGCGCACCGGCGAGTAGCCGAGGATGACCTGCAGGTAGTAGGTCATGAACAGGAACAGCCCGAACATGCCGATGACGGCGAGCGCCATGGTCAGGAAGCAGCCGGCCCGGTTGCGGTCCCGGACGATGTGCAGCGGCAGCAGCGGCACCGGTGCCCGGGTCTGCCACCACACGAACGCCACGAGCAGCAGCACGCCCGTGCCGAACAGGGCAGGCACCAGCGGGTCGGTCCAGCCGCGCGGTTCGGCCTCGCTGAACCCGTAGACGATCGCGACCAGTCCGCCGCATCCGAGCACCGCGCCGGGCACGTCGAGCCGGGCGTCCGCGTAGCCGGGGCGGTCGCGGAGCAGGGCGAAGGCGCCGAAGACCGCGATGATCGCGATGGGCACGTTGACGTAGAGGCACCAGCGCCAGTTCAGGTACTCGGTGAGCAGGCCGCCGACGATGAACCCGATCGCCGATCCGCTGCCCGCGAGGGCGCCGTAGATGCCGAAGGCCTTGCCGCGCTCCCTGGGGTCGGTGAACGTCGTGGTGAGCAGGCTGAGCGCGGACGGCGCGAGTACGGCGGCGAAGGCGCCCTGCAGGGCGCGGGCGCCGAAGAGCATGCCGGAGCCGGTGGCCGCGCCGCCGAGCGCGGAGGCGGTCGCGAAGCCGATCAGCCCGATGACGAAGGTGCGTTTGCGGCCCACCAGGTCGGCGATCCGGCCGCCCAGCAGGAGCAGTCCGCCGAAGGCCAGCGTGTAGGCGGTGATGACCCACTGGCGGTTGCCGTCGGACATGCCGAGGGCGCGCTGGGCGGAGGGGAGCGCGATGTTCACGATCGTCGCGTCCAGCACGACCATCAACTGCGCGAGCGCGATCACCACCAGGCCCCACCAGCGGTGGGGGTCCGCTGCCTCGGTTCCCTCGAAGGCCTCACCTTTTCGGGTGATACGCACCTGGTCAGAAGACCATGGATCGGGAAGTATCGCATCCGGGGGCGTACCGCGCCTGCTCATGGCTCCAGGACCACCTTCCCGATCGTGCCGCGCGTCTGAAGGGCCCGGTGCGCGGCGGCCGCCTCGGCGAGCGGGAAGCGCGTCACGGCGGGCGTCAGCCGGCCCCGCGCGGCCTGTGCGAGGGCACGCGGTTCGAGGGTGCGCAGGGGGCTCGGGCCGCCCACCCGCCTGAGCATCTCCGGCCCCAGGACCTGCTCGGACAGGCCGTCGACGAAGTACCCCCGCCCGGCGTTGATCCCTTCCGCGGACCAGCCGAAGACGAGGTGCTGCCCACCGGGTCCGAGCAGGGCGACGGCCTCCCGGGCGACATCGCCGCCGACCCCGTCGAAGACGACGGTGGCGGGCCGCCCGGCCAGATGGGCGCGGACCTGTTCCGGCCACGCCGGGTCCCGGTAGTCGACGGCGAGACCGGCCCCGTTCTTCCGCACGTGTGCCACCTTCTCCGCACCGCCCGCGAGACCGATCACCGTGGCGCCGGCGTTCCCGGCGTACTGCACGAGCAGGGTGCCGATGCCGCCCGCGGCCGCCGGTACGACGGCCACGGAGTCGGGGCCGAGCTCGGTGAACCGGAGGATCCCCAGCGCCGTACGCCCCGTGCCGATCATGGCGACGGCGGCGGCGAAGCCGAGGCTCTCCGGTATCTCGTGCAGCCGCCCGGCGTCGGTCACGGCGAGCTCGGCGTACCCTCCCGGGGCGAAGCCCAGGTGGGCGACCACGCGTCTGCCGAGCCACAGCCCGGGAGTGCCCTCGCCGAGGGACTCGACTACGCCGGCGACCTCGCGGCCCGGGACGGTGGGCAGCCGCGCCGGCCCGGTCGCCGGGCCCCGCAGGCCCTCGCGCAGCGCGGTGTCCAGGAGGTGGACACCGGCCGCGGCGACGGCGATGCGGACCTGGCCGGGCCCCGGCACGGGATCCGCCACCCGCTCGTGGACGAGGTTCTCGGGCGGACCGAAGGCGTGCAGGCGGACGGCGTGCATGGGACCCCCATCGAGGTGTTCGTCGGTCGACGTCCAGCCTTCGACCTCAAGCGTGCTTGAGGTCAAGGGCGTGCCGGCCGAGGGCCAGGGACACGGCGGTGAGGGCGCTGTTGAAGGAGACCTCCGACAGCACGCCGGGGGCGGCGACCTGGTCACCGGCGAGGTAGACGCCGTCGCCGCGGTCGATGGAGGGCCGGTCCCGCCAGCTGGTTCCGGGCAGGTCCACGGCTCCGGTACGGCCGTTGGCGAGGGCCTCGCGCCGCCAGGCGACCCGCTCCCGCCACCCGTCGAAGGCGAGGTCGAGGAGGTCCTCGGCACGTGCGACACCGTCGTTCCGGGACTCGCCGGGACCGATCGGGATCTGCCCCTGGAGGAGTTGCTCACCGGCCGGGGCCAGGCTCCGGTCCTGCGCGGTGAACCGCTCGATCCACCCGGGCGAGTCGAGATCGGACACGGCGAAGGCGTCGCCGCGCCGGGTGCGCAGGGCCAGGTCGATGAGGGCGGTGCGGCCGCCGGTCCAGGTCAGTGAGTCGTCCTTCAGCAGCCGCCGGGCCGCGTCGAGCGAGGTGGCGACGACGACGGGTGTGCCGGTGGGCAGCGTGTCGACGCGCGACAGCGTCTCCATCCGCACGCCGAGGTTCCAGGCCCGCGCGGCCATCCGGTCGATGACGCTGCCCCAGCCGCCGCGTGGATGGTGGGCCTCGGGCGGCAGCTTGGTGGCGCGGCGCAGCCGCTCCTGCACGAAGGCGGCGGACAGGATGCCCGGGTCGTGGTGGAAGAGGGCGACGGCCGAGTAGTTGGCGGCGGCGCGGGCACCCTCTTCGCCCGCCTGCCGGGTGGCCCAGCTCAGGAAGTCGGCGTCGACGGGTGCCTGCTGGGCGCCGGGCCGCAGCAGCTTCAGCATCGCGAACGGCGGGGTGCGGCGCAGGATCCCGTGATGCCGGAGCCGGAGCCGGGCCGCCTCCAGGGGCGGGATCGGGGCGAGCGGTCCGATCAGGTCGCGCTGCTTGAGCCAGGCCCAGTGGGGGCCGCCGCTGTAGAGGGCGTGCGGGCCCTCGTTCGTCCGGTACCGGCCCTCGGCGGTGCGCGCCCGCCCGCCGAGGGTGTGGTGCGCTTCGTACACGGTGACCTTGGCGCCCGCCTCGGCGGCGGTGATGGCCGCGGTCAGTCCGGCGAAGCCGCCGCCGATGACGGTGATGCGATGCATGGCTGTGGTTCTCCCTCGGGTCGGGGACGCCTTGCGTGGTGCCTGTCCGCGAGTACGACGCCGCCGGGGGCGCCTAATGTGACATGCGGCCGCAGAAGCGGCGTCCGCGCGGACCGGAGCGGAGGGCCGGAGCCGGCGGCCGGAGTGGCGGGGAGTGGGGGGGCTGTGTCTTTTAAACAAAAACGAGC
>NZ_JBHYKH010000342.1:4903-9834 GCF_042741275.1 Streptomyces sp. NPDC058964 | reverse complement strand
AGCCACCGCGGTCGTCACGACGCTCGAACGAACGGCCACCACGGTCGTCACGACGGTCGTTCCGGTCGTCACGGCGGTCGAAGGAACGGTCCCGGCCGTTGCCGCCGCTCCGCTCGGTCTTCTCCACGTCCCGCGCACCGGGCTGCTCGGGCACCACGACCTCGGCCTGGGCCTCGGTCGCGGCGGCCACCTCGGCCAGGACCGTCTCCGGGTCCTCGCCGCGCTCCCGCGCGACCCTGGCGACCAGGCGGTCCGCCTCCTCGCGCAGCTCGGTGGCGCGGCGCTGGGCCCGCTCGAGCTCCTTGGTGAGCTGGGTGACCTCGCGCTCGGCCTGCTGGGCGGCGTTGCCCGCGGACTCGGCCTGGACCTCGGTCATGGAGCGGGCGCCGGTGATCTCGGCGACCTCCGGGTCGAAGGCGGCACCGCCCTGGATGATGTGGCGCGTGGCGTCGACGCCCGCGTCCTCCATCAGCCGGAAGATCTGGCGGCGCTGGTGCGGCAGGGAGAGCGAGACGACGGTGCCGGTACGGCCGGCGCGGGCCGTACGGCCGGCGCGGTGCAGGTAGTCCTTGTGGTCACCGGCCGGGTCCACGTTCAGGACCAGGTCGATGCCGTCGACGTGGATGCCGCGCGCGGCGACGTCGGTGGCGACGAGGACGTTGACGTAACCGTCCTTGAAGTCCGCCAGCGTGCGGGTGCGCGCGCCCTGGGTCATGCCGCCGTGCAGCGCGTCGGCCTTCACGCCCGCGTCGCGCAGCTGCTCGGCGACGCGGTCGGCGCCCAGCTGGGTGCGGACGAAGATGATGGTGCGGCCCTTGCGGGAGGCGATGGCCGCGGTGACCGGCGCCTTGTCCTTGGGCTTCACGATCATGATGTGGTGGGACATCGTGGTGACCGCGCCCTGGGCCGCGTCCACCTCGTGCGAGACGGGCGAGGAGAGGTAGCGGTCGACCAGGGTCCGGATCTCGTTCTCCATGGTCGCGGAGAACAGCATCCGCTGGCCGCCCGCCGGGACCTGGTCGAGCAGCTCGGTGACCTCGGGCAGGAAGCCCAGGTCGGACATCTGGTCGGCCTCGTCGAGGACGGCGATCTGCACGTCCTCCAGGGAGCAGGCGCCGCGGTTGATGATGTCGCGGAGGCGGCCCGGGGTGGCGACGAGGATGTCGACGCCCCTCTCCAGGGCGTAGATCTGGTTGCCCATCGACGTGCCGCCGCAGACGACCTTCATCTTCAGGCCGACGACGTCGCCGTAGGGCTGGAGGGCGTCCGCCACCTGCATGGCCAGCTCACGCGTCGGCGTGAGGATGACGGCGCGGGGGCGCTTCTTCTCGGTGCGACCGCCGGCCAGCGTGGCCAGGGTCGGCAGACCGAAGGAGAGGGTCTTGCCGGAGCCGGTGCGGCCACGGCCGAGGATGTCCTTGCCGGCCAGGGCGTCCGGGATGGTCGCGGCCTGGATCGGGAAGGGGACGGTCACGCCGTTCTGCGCGAGCTTGCGCACCACGCCCTCGGGGAGGCCGAGGTCGGCAAAGGTGACCTCGGGGGTCTCGGGGGTCTCGACGGCGGCGGCGGCCGTCTCGGTGATCTCGTCGCTGACCTCGGTGTTCTCGGGCAGGACGGTGTGATCAGTACTGGAAATGGACATGCGTAAGCGAAACCTTCCGGAGTCTCGTCGGCACGCGCCCGTCAACTCCGTGTTCGCATCACGACCGCCTCAATGCGGTCCGCCACGGCAAGGGAGAGTACGCGCCACACGGCGCGCTCTGCGGTGGCGCCGGGCAAATGGGATCAAACGATCTACCACCATACGCACCCACCACCCCCCAAGGCAAACCGAGCGCGGGAGACTCCGGTCACGTCCCCCGTCCCGCGCCGCTAGGCCGGCGACCCGGCCTCCGGTGCCGGTTCCCGCTGCACCAGCTGCGGTCCCGTCTCCTCGTGCGCCGACGACGACGGCTCGGCGGACGGCGGGTCCGTCACGGGCGGCGGCGGGGACGAGGCCGGGGGCTCCGGCGCGGGGGGCGTCGGGGTCGGGGTCGGCTGCGCCTGGGTCGGCGCCGGATCGGCCGGCTCCTGGGTGTCGCCCGACTTGACCGGCGTCGTGGACGCGCTGCCCGCCTCCGAGGGCTTGGCCGACGGCGACGCGGACTTCCCCCGCTTCGCCCTCCCCCCGTGCCCGTGCTTGCCGTCACCCGCCGTCCCGCCGTACCCCCTCTCTCCCCCAGAGCCCGCGGTACCCCCGTCGGACGCCTCGCCACCCCGCCGTCCCGCCGAATGCGAGGGGGTGGCCCGGCCGCCGTCCTCGCCCACGTTCACACAGCCGGCGGCGGCGGCCACCACCAGCACCGCGGCGGCCAGACGGACGGGTACGTACAAGGGGCGCACGGCGGCCACCTCCGGGGGAGGATGAAGGAGTCGCCCTGCCCAACTCCCGCCGCCCGCAAGAAGACACGCGCCCGGCCGTCACCCGTACCCGAGTGCGTGCAGCCGTTCGTCGTCGATCCCGAAATGGTGGGCGATTTCGTGCACCACGGTGACCTCGGTCTCCGCGACGACGTCCTCCCGCGTCTCACACATCCGCAGCGTCGGCCCCCGGTAGACGGTGATCCGGTCCGGCAGCACGCCCGCGTACCACTCGCCACGGTCCGTCAGCGGGGTCCCCTCGTAGAGCCCGAGCAGCTCGGGATCGTCGGCGGACGGCTCGTCCTCGACGAACACCGCGACGTTGTCCATCAGCCGCGTCAGTTCCGGCGGAATCCGGTCCAGCGCCTCGGCGACCAGTTCCTCGAACTCCTCGCGCGTCATCTCCAGCACAGGGTCATTGTCCGGTACGGGGCGGCCGCGGGAGAGCCGTGGAGCGTCGGCCACGTCGGCCGTGAACCGTCGCATATCCGCCACCGGGCTTGGGCATACGGGACCAATGGCCCGCGTCCCCGTCGCAGCCCCAGCCCGCGTCCGCCCGCTCACCCCGCTCCGCCGCACCCGCCCCTCCGTCCGCCTGCCGGAACTCACCTCCCGTCCGCACCCCTGGGCACGCGCCCTGGGGATGACGCTCGTCGTCCTCGTCGGCGCCTGGCTGGGCCTGCTGATCGTCGGCAACGTACGGGCACCGGTCGGCCCGATGGACACGACGATGGCCCTGCGTCCGTCCCTCTCCGGCGGCACGAGGATCAACGTCTCCCCGCTGGGCGTGCTCACGCTCGACAGCCATGTCGCGCCCGTCCGGCTGGACGTGAACGTCGACCAGCTCGACCCGGTCCGCTCACAGGCCCTGGTCGACCACCCCGAGCGCCTCGCGGGCCTGCAGGACGAGGTGACCCGGGACGTCGAGCGCGGCACGCTCGACCTGGCCGTACGGTCCTGCGTGGCCGTCGTCGCGGGCGCGACGGCGCTCGGCCTCGCGGTCTACCGGCGCCCTCGGCGCGCCCTCGCGGCCGGCGGCCTGGCCCTGACCCTGCTGGCCGCCTCGGGGGCGACGGCGTACGCCACCTGGAACCCCAAGTCGGTCCTGGAGCCGAGGTTCTCGGGCCTGCTCTCCTCCGCGCCCTCCCTGGTCGGCAACGCGCGCAGCATCGTCACCGAATTCGACGTCTACCAGAACGAGTTGGCGCGCCTGGTGCGCAACGTGACGAAGCTGTACGACGTCACCTCCACGCTCCCGGCCTATCGGCCCGACCCGACCACGATCCGGGTCCTGCACGTCTCCGACATCCATCTGAACCCGGCGAGCTGGAAGATCGTCGCGTCGCTGGTGCAGGAGTACAAGGTGGACGTGATCGTCGACTCCGGCGACACGATGGACCACGGCATGGCGGCGGAGAACGGCTTCCTGGACCCGGTCGCGGACCTCGGCGTGCCGTACGTGTGGGTCCGGGGCAACCACGACTCGCTCGTGACCCAGCGCTACCTGGAGCGGATGAGGAACGTGCGCGTCCTGGACGACGGCCGGGCGGAGACGGTCGCGGGACTGCGTTTCGCGGGCATCGGCGACCCCCAGTTCACCCCCGACCGGTCCGCGCAGCGCGGCGGCGACGCGGCGGAACGGCTGGCCGGGGACCGTCTGGCCGCGTCCCTGCGCGACCAGCGGGCCGCGGGCACTCCCGTCGACGTGGCCGTGGCCCACGAGCCCTCCGCCGCCCGCTGGACGGACGGCGAGGTGCCCCTGGTGCTGGCCGGCCACCTGCACCGCGAGCAGACGGAGGTCATGAGGCACGGCACCCGGCTGCGCGTGGAGGGATCGACGGGCGGGAGCGGCCTGCGGGCGGTGGAGGGCAGGTATCCCGACCCGATCGAGGCGTCGATCCTCTACTTCGACCGGGACAGCCGCCGTCTCCAGGCCTGGGACGAGATCAGGCTGGGCGGCCTGGGCCAGACGACGGCCGAGGTCAGCCGCCACCTCGCACAGGACGCTCTCCAGCAGCGGCTCCGCCCCGGGCGGCCGGACGCCACTCCCGTGCCGAGCGCCTCCACCACCCCCTCGGGGACCGGTTCGCCCACCGGGCCGTAAACCGTTTTGGCGATACTCCCCGCCATCCCATATGCTTCTCACGTCCCCGACGCGCTGAGAAGCGCCCAGGCGGGCCGATAGCCCTCATCGTCTAGCGGCCTAGGACGCCGCCCTTTCAAGGCGGTAGCACGGGTTCGAATCCCGTTGGGGGCACGCAAGATCGTGTGCGACACTGTTGCACACAAAGCTTGGTCCTGTGGAGCAGTTTGGAGTGCTCGCCACCCTGTCAAGGTGGAGGCCGCGGGTTCAAATCCCGTCAGGACCGCTGAGGTTTCACGTGAAACCCCATGGCTGGGTAGCTCAGTTGGTACGAGCGATCGCCTGAAAAGCGATAGGTCGCCGGTTCGACCCCGGCCCCAGCCACAACCCGATTGGCCCGCGCGGCGGTACCGGGGCGGGGGCGGGGACAGCAGGGTGAGGGGGCGCG
>NZ_JBHYKH010000342.1:0-4893 GCF_042741275.1 Streptomyces sp. NPDC058964 | reverse complement strand
CTCCACCCCGCCCCCCCCAACACCCCCCTGGCCCGTATCCGCTCACGGGGCACTTCGTCTTACTCAGACGTGAATGGGGAAGCGGCGGTGGGGGACGACTTCAGGGGTTTCGACATCGCGCGGCGCGGCTACGACCGGGCCCAGGTGGACGCCTACCTGGCCCTTCTGGCGGACGGTACGGCCCCCGGCTCGCCGCCGGCCTTCGAGATCGTCCGCCGGGGGTACGACCGGGCACAGGTCGACGCACGGGTGACCGAGCTGCAGGCGCGCCCGGGTCCGTCCTGACCCGGCTCCCCGCTTGGCAGGGTGGCCGCCCGGCGCTACGTTCTGGCTGGTCGGCCGTGAGATCTGGGGGGCGGGGACAATGAGCCGGGACGAGTCGAGAGCCATTCGGGACACCGAACTGGAGAAGGACCGGGCCCGTTACGGGCTGCTCGCGGTGGTCATCAGCAATCTCGCGATCGCGGGAGTCGCAGTCTTCGGGGTGTGGCGGCTCAACGGCGACGAAGCGGTGATCGTCGGCGTGCTGACGTCCGCGTTCACCGCGGTCAGCGGCATGACCACCGCCTACCTCGGCATCAAGGCCGTCTCCAACACCGCCAGGTCCATCGCCCTGGGCGACGGCGCACGCCGTGGCGGCGACCCCGGCGGCTCCCCCTCCTAGGCCCCGTCGGGACCCGCGGCCGTGTGGTGGGCGCGGCCGAACAAAAGGGTTCGCCACGAATTTCCCCGAGGTGAGATCCTGGGTCGCGTATGTCTACGCACCCAGCCCCCTCCCTCGGCGCCCTCGCCCCCCGCCTGACCGAGCTGTCGCTGCGCGATGCGCACCGGCTCGGGCGCAGGCTCGAGGGTGCGCGCAAGATCCGTAAGCCCGAGGCCCGCACGGCTGTTCTCGCCGAGATCGAGACCGAGGTCGCCAAGGCCGAGGCACGGATGGGCGAGCGGCGTGCCCGTGTGCCCGCGGTCGGCTACCCCGGGCAGCTGCCGGTCAGCCAGAAGAAGGACGTGATCGCGGCCGCCATCCGTGATCACCAGGTCGTCATCGTCGCCGGTGAGACCGGGTCCGGCAAGACGACCCAGATCCCCAAGATCTGTCTCGAGCTGGGCCGCGGGGTCCGGGGCATGATCGGGCACACCCAGCCCCGCCGTATCGCCGCCCGTACCGTCGCCGAGCGAGTGGCCGAGGAGCTGGACACCCCGCTGGGGGAGTCGGTCGGCTGGAAAGTACGGTTCACCGACCAGGTGAACCCGGACGCCACCTTCATCAAGCTCATGACGGACGGCATCCTGCTCGCCGAGATCCAGACCGACCGCGAGCTGCGCGCCTACGACACGATCATCATCGACGAGGCCCACGAGCGGTCCCTCAACATCGACTTCCTGCTCGGCTATCTGGCCCAGCTGCTGCCGAAGCGGCCCGACCTCAAGGTCGTCATCACCTCGGCCACCATCGACCCCGAGCGCTTCTCCCGGCACTTCGGCGACGCGCCGATCATCGAGGTCAGCGGGCGGACGTATCCCGTGGAGGTCCGCTACCGGCCGCTCCTCGAAGAGGACTCCGCGGACGCCGACCGGGACCAGATCACCGCGATCACCGACGCCGTCGAAGAGCTGATGGGCGAGGGGAAGGGCGACATCCTCGTCTTCCTCTCCGGTGAGCGCGAGATCCGGGACACCGCGGACGCGCTGGAGAAGAAGAAGTACCGGTTCACGGAGATCCTGCCTCTGTACGCGCGGCTCTCCCACGCCGAGCAGCACCGTGTCTTCCAGCCGCACACCGGCCGCAGGATCGTTCTGGCGACGAACGTCGCCGAGACGTCGCTCACCGTGCCGGGCATCAAGTACGTCATCGACCCGGGCTTCGCCCGCATCTCCCGCTACAGCCATCGCACCAAGGTGCAGCGGCTGCCCATCGAGGCGATCTCGCAGGCCAGCGCCAACCAGCGCATGGGCCGCTGCGGCCGTACGTCCGACGGCATCTGCATCCGGCTGTACAGCGAGGACGACTTCGACGCCCGGCCCGAGTTCACCGACGCGGAGATCCTCCGTACGAACCTCGCCTCCGTCATCCTGCAGATGACCGCCGCCGGCCTCGGCGACATCGAGAAGTTCCCCTTCATCGATCCGCCGGACCACCGCAACATCCGCGACGGCGTGCAGCTGCTCCAGGAGCTGGGCGCCCTCGACCCCACGCAGAAGGACGTGCGCAAGCGGCTCACGGACACCGGCCGCAAGCTCGCCCAGCTGCCCGTCGACCCCCGCCTGGCCCGCATGGTCCTGGAGGCCGACAAGAACGACTGCGTCCGCGAGGTCATGGTCATCGCCGCCGGGCTGTCCATCCAGGACCCGCGCGAGCGCCCGGCCGACAAACAGACCCAGGCCGACCAGCAGCACGCCCGCTTCAAGGACGAGACGAGCGACTTCCTCGCCTATCTCAATCTCTGGCGCTACATCCGCGAGCAGCAGAAGGAGCGGGGTTCCTCCGCCTTCCGGCGCATGTGCAAGCAGGAGTACCTCAACTTCCTGCGCATTCGAGAATGGCAGGACATCTACACCCAGCTGCGCACGGTGGCCAAGCAGATGGGCATCCACCTCAGCGAGCGGGACGCCCCCGACGACCGCGTCCATGTCTCCCTGCTGGCCGGTCTGCTGTCGCACATCGGCATGAAGGACGTCAAGGACGGCTCGAAGAACGAGTATCTGGGGGCGCGGAACGCCAAGTTCGCGATCTTCCCTGGCTCCGCGCTGTTCAAGAAGACCCCGCGCTTCGTGATGTCGGCCGAGCTGGTGGAGACGAGCCGGCTCTGGGCCCGGGTCAACGCGAAGATCGAACCGGAGTGGGTCGAGCCGCTCGCCGGGCACCTGCTGAAGCGGACCTACAGCGAGCCGCACTGGGAGAAGGACCAGGCGGCGGTGATGGCGTTCGAGAAGGTCACGTTGTACGGCGTGCCGATCGTCACCGAGCGGAAGGTCAACTACGGCCGGATCGACCCCGAGGTCTCGCGCGAGCTCTTCGTCCGCAACGCACTCGTCGAGGGCGACTGGCGCACGCACCACAAGTTCTTCGCCGACAACCGCAGGCTCCTCAGCGAGGTCGAGGAGCTGGAGCACCGCGCCCGCCGCCGGGACATCGTGGTCGACGACGAGACGCTCTTCGACTTCTACGACCAGCGGGTCCCCGACCACGTCGTCTCCGGCGCGCACTTCGACTCCTGGTGGAAGCGCAAGCGGCACGAGCAGCCCGACTTCCTCGACTTCGAGCGGGAGATGCTCATCCGGGAGTCGGCGGAGGCGGTCACCAAGGCCGACTACCCCGACTCGTGGCGCCAGGGGCAGCTGAAGTTCCGGGTGACCTACCAGTTCGAGCCGGGCGCGGACGCGGACGGTGTGACCGTCCACATCCCGCTCCAGGTCCTCAACCAGGTCACGGACGAGGGCTTCGACTGGCAGATCCCGGGCCTGCGGGAGGAGTTGGTGACGGAGCTCATCCGTTCCCTCCCGAAGCCGATCCGCCGCAACTACGTGCCCGCGCCGAACTACGCGAAGGCCTTCCTGGAGAAGGCGGTGCCGCTGCAGGAACCGCTGACGGTCACGATGGCCCGCGAGCTGAAGCGGATCGTCGGCGTGCCCTTCGAGGCCGACGACTTCGACTGGACGCGTGTCCCCGAGCATCTGCGCGTCACGTTCCGGATCGTCGACGAGCGGCGCCGCAAGCTGGCCGAGGACAAGGACCTGGAGGCGCTGAAGCTCCGGCTGAAGCCGAAGGCCCGCCAGGCCCTCTCCCAGGCGGCGGCGGCCACGGCCGAGCGCCAAGGCGGGGAGTCCCTGGAGCGCAAGGGCCTCACCGGCTGGACGATCGGCACGCTCACCCGCGTCTTCGAGACCCGCCGGGCCGGCCAGCCGGTGAAGGCCTACCCGGCGCTGGTCGACGACGGCGACACGGTGTCGGTGCGCCTCTTCGACACGGAGGCGGAGCAGGCGGAGGCGATGTGGAAGGGCACCCGGCGGCTGATCCTGCGCAACATCCCGGTCAATCCGGCGAAGTTCGCGTCCGAGAAGCTGACGAACGCGCAGAAGCTCGCCCTGTCGGCCAATCCGCACGGCTCCATTCAGGCCCTGTTCGACGACTGCGCGATGGCGGCGGCGGACAAGCTGATCGCCGACTTCGGCGGCCCGGTCTGGGACGAGGAGTCGTACCGGAAGCTGTACGACAAGGTGCGCGCGGACATCGTCGACACGACGGTCCGTACGGTCGGGCAGGTGCAGCAGGTCCTCGCCGCCTGGCAGGCCTGTGAGCGCCGCCTGAAGGCTGTACGGAGCCCCGCGCTGCTGCCGAACCTGGCGGACGTACGGACGCAGTTGGACGCCCTCGTGAAGCCCGGTTTCGTGACGTGGGCCGGCATACGGCGGCTGCCCGACCTGATGCGTTACATGGTCGCGGCGGACCGGCGGCTGCAGCAGATGCCGACGGGGGTCCAGCGGGACACCACGCGCATGGAGAAGGTCCACGAGATGCAGGACGAGTACGCCTGGCTCCTGGAGCAGCTTCCGCAGGGCCGTCCGGTTCCCTCCTCCGTCCTGGACATCCGCTGGATGATCGAGGAGCTCCGCGTCAGCTACTTCGCCCATGCGCTCGGCACGGCGTACCCCGTGTCGGACAAACGGATCGTGAAGGCGATCGACGCGGCGGTGCCGTAATCGCTCGAGTACGTTGGGTGAGTTCGACCAGGGGCTCACCCTCCTGTACAGTCTCTTCTCGCAGCGCAACGCACAACAAGCGCCGCGAAACCTGGTCCTGTGGAGCAGTTTGGAGTGCTCGCCACCCTGTCAAGGTGGAGGCCGCGGGTTCAAATCCCGTCAGGACCGCAAGAACGAAGGCCCGCTTCCCTCGAG
>NZ_JBHYKH010000341.1:0-9846 GCF_042741275.1 Streptomyces sp. NPDC058964 | reverse complement strand
GCCGTAAGGAAGGCTGGACGGCTGCGGTCGCAACCCAGCTCCGCCCGGCGTCCGTGCCGCCGGGTTGCGGGGCCTGCCCGGCGGCGTTGCCGCGTAACCCGTAGACGGAGAGGGGCAAGGTGATGAGGCCGATGACGCCGCCGACGACGCTGGAGGTCTGGTCGGCGGTGGACAACCCGTACGGGGCCACCGCCCACACCACTGCCCCGATCAGTGCTGCGAAGGCCGGCGCGAGCAGCAGTTTCGGCAGCAGCCTCCGCCAACGCCCGCTCGTTGCCTGACCGTTGGCTGGTCCGCGTACGGTTCGCAAGTCCCCGGCTCCCCCCCTCGTGTTGGGGGGATCATGTCCGGATTCCGCATGAACCGGGCCAGGATGGTGGTTTCGGTACGCGGTCGTGACGGGGCGGCAGCAGACACAGGGCCGGCAACGGAGGGTGGGACCGGCAGAGGGCCGGCACTGGGACAGGAAGCCGTCCTGGCCTACTGGGTGACGGCCGCCTGCGCACCCTCCAGCAGACCTTCTCGGTCGGGGTGCGTTGTCAGCCCAACAACTCCGCGGTCCTTGGGAGGAGTAGTCGAAACGGCGGCCCCATGCCCAGTGCTCTGCTGGACGTGTGCCTTCGCTGCGGGAGATGTCGCTGTTCAGCGATGCCGAGGTGCTTGGTGTGTTCATGAGAACGGACGGCAGATGCTCACGACTATGGGAGGCGCCGCCGTCTGGCACCGTTTGATAGCAGCAGTAGTAATTCCGCTTCAACCCTCCCTGACCGCCACGCAGGCCGTTGCCGTCCTCCGGGCCCCGAACACGATTGCGGAAGCTGGGTGCGATCATGCATGCATGAACCATCTCGGCGATGCGAACCTGCGCACCTGGACGCTGCGCGTTACGGCTCTCCTAGCGGCCGACACCCAGGATCAACTCGCCTGGCTGGGCGAGCGTGAGCTGGATACGAAGGACGTCGTTGAAGAGGTGGAGCTCATGTGCCGCGTGTCCGAAGGGCTCGCGGAGCGCGGAGCCTTCGAGCCTGAGGATCAGCGTCATCTTCGGGCCATCGGCCGTCGCATCGGCGAGATCGATGCCACCCGCCGCGTCGGCCTCTGGGACAACGCTCTGGCCTCGGATTCGGCGTGGGACGACATTCGTTCTCTCGCTCGCCAGTTTCTCCTCACGAGTCTGGGCGACTGGCATCAGCCACTGCCACGCCTCGTGCGCCCGCCGATGGGCGACCACTGAGCCGTCCAGGCTGCCTGTGCGACTCTGACACAGTCGGCGCCGCACACTAATTAGCGGGAACGTCGCGACTATGTTCGGACGGATGTCGGCAGGGCCGCCGCACACTGCCTGCCAAGCCCCGGGGGGGGCCGCTTGTCAGGTCGAAACTCAAGCCGCGTTCGAATCCTCGGTGTGCTCTGGCGCCTCCCGTAGCCGTGAACATCTGCTGTCCGTTCTCAGGTTCTGGCTCGCTTTCCGTGAACCGGTCACGGTGAGTCATGCGGCCTAGCTAGCTCAAAGGCCGTGGTTCTGGTGTGCTTCTGTGGCGAGAAAGTCTCGCGCCGCGGAGGTGACCCGGTCGCGAATGTGCTGCTGGTCCGGAGGTTGATCGTTCGGCAGGTCGAGCGCTCTCGCCAGATCAGCGATGGGTTGCAGCGCGTCGGGGTGGTCGAGTTCGGCTGCGGCTTCCTCATAGATCAGCTTCGCTCCGTGCACCGGATCGAGTTGGCACGCCACGATCTGGCCTGCCCACCAATGTGCCGCGGTCCATCGCGCCTTGGCAAGATCTTCCGAGGTCAGCGGCAGAAGACCCAACTCTTCCAGCACAAGGTCGAACAGCTCGCGGGCCTGGGGATACTCACCATGCGCGAGGCCAGCCAGCAGGGGAAGCGAAGGAGCCTCGATGTCGGCCATCAGGGCGTCCAGGCCCAACTGGACCAGGTAAGCGTCCGAGGGGCGCTGCCAGGGTTCCATGGCCAAGTCTGCAGCGGCCATGCGGATCAGGCCGATCGCTACTACTGCGTCCACGCTGTCGCCTTCTCATCATCTTTCCGTAGAGGGAAGTCCTATCACCGAGAGCCGGGTGGTTGATCAGGTGGTCAGCAATACGCGCTTGCGTACAGGCTGAAACCGGCCCGGCCGAACATCTGGCGCTTGAGCATCTTGATCCTGTTGACGTGTCCTTCGACGACGCCGGAGTTCCAGGGCAGGGTCAGGCCGGCGATGACGGCGTCGCGGTCTCGATCGATGCCGGCCGCGAGAGTGTGGAGACTGGGAAGGTCGTCCTGGCGGACGGCGTCGAGCCACTGCGGGAGTCGTTCCCCCTGCCGCTCGGTGAGCATCTGGGCGAAGGACCGGACTTGACCGGTCAAGGCATCGAGTTCAGGGCAGTTGGCAAGGACGGCTTTGAGCCGGAGCTGTTCGATCTCGGTAAGCGTCTCGGGTCGGCTGAGCTCGTCACCACGTGGGGTGACGGCGGTTGCACGGTGACCGGCCGTGGCGAGGTGCGCTTTCCTCGCAGGTAGGCGCTGACCCGGCCATAGCTGCCTCGATAGCCCAAGGGAACGATCTCCTCCCAGAGCTTCCAGGCGTTGGTGCAGCCCTCGTCCCAGGGTTGTCCAGGTAGGGCTTGTACTCATCAAGAACGGAGGTCCTGTTGTGCTGCCACTGGCCGCGAAAGCGGTCTTCCGGCTTCGTAGCGTCGGCGAGGCTCTTGACGGTGCGGTGGGTCATCTGGAGCTGACGCCCGATGGAACGGAGGCTGTGGCCGGCTTCCAGCAGCGCGTGGCGTGCAGGGCTCGGACGCGGTTGGCGAATAGCTCGCTCCGCCTTGGAGAGTTCGCCTTCTCCTCGGGCGGCGCCGGTTCGTCGGCCTTCGCGTCGCGATCGGGGACCAGGACGCGAAGGCCCTGGCGGTGGCGGGCGGCAGCCCGCTCGGGGGCCTCCCCGAGGTTGTGCCACAAATGCCAGCGGTCGGCGACCTGCGTCGCCTGTGGTGCCCCGGCTGTGGCGCCTTCCGCGAAGAACGGCGCGCGGTCCCGGCAGACGATCTCGAGCCCGGGTCGCTTCGCCAGCCATGCGGCCAGGCTGGACGCCTCTCGGTCGGGCAGCAGATCCACCGGGCGACGGGTCTCGACGTCGACGAGCACCGTGCCGTAGACCCGTTCTTTGCGTGTGGCGTACTCGTCAACCCCCACCACTCGCGGGGCCGGGACTGCGGGTTCAGGCAATGCATCGAGCAGCCGCAACACCGCGCTGCGGCTGATGGACACCCCGAACGCCCGGGCCATCCGGGCGCGAGCCCGGCCGGCGAGGCAGAGAGCCACCGCGGCGAGAGTCGACCGCAACCGTTCCGTCCAACTGCTGTGCCGCCGGGTCAGTCCCGGCATCTGCTCAGCGAACGTCCGCCGGGCACACGAAGGCTTCGGACGGAAGAGCCGCCGGACTCGCAGTTGCAGGACCACCAGACGTCCCCACTCGGTACGTCCGCTGGAACCGCAGGTAAGAGCTGTGCACCCGGGGCGACTCGCTCCCACAGTCCGGGCATGCCGCCCGGTCTGCAGTACTGCAGACGTCGATGGGTATCGCCTCGTGGCTCACGTCCAGCGACAGCACCGACACGTGCGCGACGGACGGTAACAGCAGGCCCTCCAGGCGGGGCGCCATCTCTTCCACGACGCCGCACTGTCGACCACATCAAGATCGGCCCTGGTCACTTTCAGGCGAGCCCGATCGGAGCGTCAGCCGTCACTCAGCGTGCGCGCATCACGGAAAGCAAGCCAGAACCCGAGAACGGACAGCAGATGTTCACCCCTTCGGGAGGCACCACTGTCCGGCACTGTTCGATTGCGCGGTTTCGGGGAGCGAGTACCGGCGCCCCATGTCAGTCGGCTAGAAGATGTCGGAGCGCATGTGTTGCGTGAGGTTCTCGAGGATCTCGCGCAGCCACGGGCTGCGGACGGCTGGCAGCCGGACCAGAGTGTGCCGGAAGGTTCCCGGGTCGGCCTGGAAAGGGTGACGGGGGTGCGGTGCGAGCGGGTCGTCGCGGAGGACGCCGTCGGGCATGGTGCCCGACGCGGGGAGGGGTAGGTGCGGCTCGGGGAAGGCCAGCCACATCCACACCCCGAATGGCAGTGGCACCGGGTATGCCGATGCGGCCCGGCCGGCCGGGCTCCAGATCTCCCCTGTCTGCGGATGGATCGGCAGGAGGAGTATGTCGGCGTCCGGGTCAGGGCCGGACAGCCCCGGTCCGGCCAGGACGGCGCGCCGCGCTGGGGTGCCCGCAGGCAGCAGGGCGTCGAGGGCGCGCTGGAACACTTCCGCGATCAGGCCGTGCGGGACGGTCACCGGCCGGCCGTCCGAGGCTGCCAGCAGGTGGGCGAGCGCCCGGCCGGCGGCCGCCTCCCACTGCGGGCTCCATGCCCACCAGTGGCCCAGCCCGAGCATCGAGCGCCATGTGGTGATCGGCTCGAACGGGGGCGTGCTTTTCCCCTCCGCCAGCAGTTCCGCCCAGGAGAGCGTTGCGGTGGGGGCGTTGTCGACAGGGAGGCGGCGCACGGCATCCGGCGCGAGCCAGACCGCTTGCCACAGTGAGCAGTCGTCAATCCGGTTCGCCACGGGCAGGCCGCACGCCTCACAGGCCATGTTGGGGCCGTCACCCCAGTCGAGGCCGCAGCAGTAGCCGTCGGCCTTCTCCGGGATGAGCACGGTGCCGCGGGTATCTCCGGGTGCGATGACGACCGTGCCAGGTGTGCCGTCGGACACGGCGTGGACCGAGGCGTCGATGCCGCGGGTCGCCGCCTCCTCCGGATCAATCTCGTCCCGCCTCCGCCATGGCGGCCCCAAGCGCTTCGGGTCCACGGCGAACGTGCCCGACTCCATGAGCACCGGGAGCTGAATCCCGTTCCCGTACTTCTGATGGGCGTGGGCCGGCAGCGCGACCTGGGACAGCGGGATCGTCAGCCTGGCGCCACACCCAGCACACACGAAAATGAACAAATCTCCTCCGCCGAAGAAGCGGAGAGCATCGTCGCAGCTCCTCGGTGGACCGACCAACGTGTTTTATACGCTGCGGGGCCGAGCACCGCTGCGGCGTGAGCTTCGCCTTGTCCTCGTCACGCGTGTAGCCGAGGAACTCGAGGCCGGCGTTCCGTGCGGCCGCGAGGTCCACGAGGGAGTCGCCGATCATCAGGGCGTGGGCGGATGCGGCGCCCATGGCGTTGAGTGCGCCCGCAGCGCCGTCGTGTCGATCGCCTCCCGAGGTCCAGCCTCCGGCTCCTGGTCGCCGTGCTCCGGGCCGGCTGCCGAGAAAGCGGATGGGCCAGCAGGCTCCGTCGGCCGCGACGTCGGTGACGGTGAAGGCGCCCGACACCGGATCGTCCTCCCGGCGTCCTTGAAGGGCGAGTGCCGTACGCCGGGCCGCATCCACGCTGGAGAACGTCATGCTTCGTGATCGGGGTCGAGCACCACCCTGAACCTGTTGCCTTCCGGATCCGTCATCAGGGCTTCCATGGGATCGTGGAGTTCCAGCAGAGAGGCGCCCTTGGCGATCAGCGTCTGAACCTGCTCGGCGACCGTTCCGACGAGGACAGTGACGACGGGCAGCACAGCCGGAGACTCCGCTTCCCCAACGCTGTACTCACCATGGCCCGGGACGCTGCCCCAGAACTTGATCATTTTCTCTGGGTCTAGGGCTTCAAAATGAATGTGCATGCTGCTGCCTCACTTTCATCTGCGCAGCCGAAACCGGAAACGGCCTACCGGACCGATCCGGCAGGCCGTTGCGGGTGGCCGGGGCTTCAGCAGTCGATCACGGTGTTGTGCGAGTCTGCGATACCGGGTTCGCCTAAGCGTCCGTGGTACTCGACCTGAAGTCCCCGGACAGCGACTCCCCGAGTCGCCTGATGGAAATCGCCCGGAACTACGACCGCATCTGCCAGAGAGCCGAGGGGCTCCCGCACCCCGATGCCACGGGGACCGAAATCCTGGCCGCCTTGCTGGGCATCCGCATGCTCCGGGAGAAGCTCGATCACGACGAACTCAAGCTCACCACCCTCGCGCGCACGAAGCGGATCACCTGGGCACGTATCGCACAGTGGCAGGAACTGAGCGGCCGCCAGGCAGCCGAGCGGCGACACCTCCAGCTAGGACGCTCCTGCACTCGCCCTGACGGCACCCTCTCCACACAAAGCGAGCGCGTGGAGTACGCCCGGAGACTTCGCCGCCGTGCCGAACGCCAGTGGGCTCTCAGCCACGCTGCACGTATCCGACGGGTGGCCACGCAACTGGCAGCCATCAACGATCTTCAGCAACGGGTAGACGGCTCCCACGAGGCCCGGATTATCCACGCGATCCGCCACGGCGAGGAAGCGCCGCCGACAGAGGCGTCGCAAAAGCCATTGGTGTGGCCCAAGGCCCTGAGAGAGTGCGTTGCCGAGGACGAGCGTTTCCGCAAGACACCGCCGCCCCTCGTCGACGACGGCCTCGTTGATGCCAACTGGCAGCGACAGCAGCAGGAGGCCGATATTGTTTACCGGCTTCTGGGCCTGATCGGTCATGCCGCCAACCCAAGGAACATCGAGCTGACCGACCTACCCGACCTGGCCGACGCCATTTTCGACCTCTGCAACGACTCACAGCAGGTAGCGATGAGCCGACTCTGAAGCGTTGTACTGGTCAAGCTCCGGCCCGCTCTCCATGACATCGGCGGCCAGGTCCGGGGGTGGGGTTTATCGCGCTGCGCAGAGGATCAACATCACGACCGATGACAACTCCCTGTGACAGCCACGGTCCCGCGGCCTATGCGGAGACCGGCGCGACAACTGGGTGTAACAGCCATGGCAGCAACGGGCCACCGGTGGCGACGACGACGCTAGCGTGGTCGGCAGGACTACTGGAGGAAGCAATGACCGCCCAGCCCGACCACCTGGCCGTCCCGCCGCCGGCACCCGCCCCGGCCGCCGCAGCTCTGCTGCTGGCGCAGCTGCGCGAGGACCGCCGCGCCGACACCTGGGTGCCGGCCTTCGAGCGGGACTGGGCCAAGGCCATCGAGGACTCCCGCCACACCTACAGCCTCACCCCGCTGTACGACGTTGTCCGCACCTGGCAACTGCGCCTCGCCGCAGCCCCGGCCGTCGACGCCTACATGGACTCCGGCGGTGACGAGACCGGTTTCGTGGACCTGGCCGACGTCCTGGGGGCCCGCCAGTGACCGACCAGCCGTGGACGGTACGACTGTCCGCGCAGGCTGCCAAGACACTCACCGGGCTCCCCGAGCCCGCGAAGGAAAATGGTCCGCGACGTTCTGGACATCGCGGCACGCTCCCCGTGGGGCTGGCCCCAGTGGGACGCCGGTGACCCGGAAGGCGAAGACGTCCGCGCCGCCTCCATAGGCCAGCTGTCCGTCGTCTACGTGGTCAACCGACTCACCCAGCGCGTGGCAGTCCTGGACATCGTCCGCCGGGGCCGGTGCCCCCGGGCACGTCACAGTGCGAACGCAGGGACCCCGGGGGTACGGGTCACACCGCACACCCCCCGTGCCCGCGAGGGCGCCGCGGGCGGCGGCGTGAGGGCCGGCCCGATCAGCGGCATGACGGCCGCCAGCATTTCCGCCTCGCTCGCGGTCCCGTCCACGACCAGATCGGCCGCCGCCCGGGAGGGCGCGACGTGGGCTGCGTGGCGGTCCCTGCCGGTCTGCAGATAGTTGCGCAGGGACAGTCGGGGGTCCTGCCGCTGTACCTCGATCTTCCGGAGGATCTTGCGGGCCAGGCGTATGTCGTCGGGGGTGTCGACATACACCCGCCACGCCGCCCGCCGGACCACGGAGGGCAGTGACAGCGCGAACAGGCCCTCGACCACCACCAGCAGCACGCCGGGGCGCAGCAGCGCCGCGTCAATGGCGTGTGTCACCGCTGTCTCGTCGATCGACCCTGGATGGTTCCAGTCGAGGACGGCGTGCCCGTCGGCACTGACCGTCCACACACCCCTCAGGGGGTCGTGCGCGGGCACGTAGTAGTCGTCCAGATGGACCAGCGCGATGCTCTCGGGACACTGCAGCGACAGGGCTTCGGCAAGGGTGGACTTGCCGGATGCGGTGCCGCCTGCGACCGCCAGTACACCCGTCATACCGGGCGCTCCTCATGTGCTCAAAGGGGATAGACGAAGCGGCCGGACGGGCCGGGTGCAGGGAATGTACGGCGGCGTGATCGCCCATGGCAAGCGGGGAAACGCGGCCCGGTTCAGCGGAGGCCAGGGCCGGGACCTTTGGTCGACCTGCGCACCGGTCTCGGCGATGCCGCGCCGGGCACAGGTTTCACGCGGTGACGGCGGTGGGGACGCCGAGCCAGCGGAGCCTCCCCCTGGAAGCCCGGCCGCCAGGTCGGACAGGACCGGGGAGACGGACGGCTCGTTCAGCCACCGCGCGGCGGTGATGGGGTGCTCGGTGGTGGCGATGTTGTGCCGGAGGGCTTCGAGGCCGGGGTGGAGAGCATCGTCCCCATCACGAAGGCCCGCTGGCCGGAGCCCGCGGGCCTGGCTGATCGCGGCGCCCCGCCGGGGGATCAGTCGCAGCCCGGGCGGCACCCACACGGGTCGGAGGAGGGCACGGGTCTGGCGCGGTACGCGACGCTGGATGCTCTGGGGCAGACCCGTCTGGACCTGATGTGGATGAAGGAGGCCGGGACGGTCGTGCGCGGGGAGGTCGGCCACGAGCCGAAGGTGACCAGTCTCGACCAGAAGGCCGCCACACCGAAGGCGACGTTGTCGGACTGCATCGACCTCTCGCGGTGCCAGACGTACGACACGCGGGCGAAGAAGGTGATCCCGCTGCCGACCAGTCAGCCGCTGCGTTACCGCGCCACCGCGAAGGCCGAGCGGTGGAAAGGTCGGTGGATGGTGACCGACGTCGACACCGGGGGCGGCGGGTCGTGCTGAGACGGGCGGCCGCAGCCACCGCTGTGCTCCTGGCGGGCGCCGTTCCCGCTGCTGCTCACGCCGACGACGGTGGACATGGCATCGGCACACCCGGCAGCAGGGGCGCCTCCAAGTACGTCGAAGTTTGCGCTGGCGACGGTTCCAGCTCGTCGAGCAGTCCGGACACCCCCGCCTCCGCCGACACCCCCGGCAAAGCCAAGGGCAAGGACGGCTCCGCGGCACGGAAATGCACCTATACCAGGCTGGTCCCTCAGCCCCCGGCGGACAACCTGGCCATGCAGGAAGGCAGGAAGCGCGGCGGAAGGAGAGCGGCCTACCAGGTTGTGTGCCCGGACACGGGCCGTGTCGGCGTGGTGTGGATCCCGGACGGTGCCGCCCCGGCCGCGCCCGCGGTCGACCCGGAGACCCTCGCCCGGCGTGCTGTCGACTCCATGCGGCTGGACGGGCCGGACATCGCCTCCCCGCGGGCGGCCGGCCGGTACACGGTCGGCGTGCCCATGTGGCTGTGGGTCCACCGGAGCCCGACCACCTTTGGGGCCGCCACGGCGACGGCCAGCGCGGGTGCCATGACCGTGTCCGCCACTGCGCGCGTCACTTCGATCCGCTGGGAGATGGGCGACGGCACCACCGCCACCTGCGCCGGCCCCGCCACTCCCTACCGGGAGAGCGCCGGCATGACCGACTCGCCCGACTGCGGACACCGCTACACCCGCGTCAGCAGGGACCAGCCGGACGGGCGCCTCCCGCTCACCGCGACGGCGACCTGGACGGTCACATGGCAGGTCACGGGCGGAGGCGCGGATGAGGGTGAGTTCACCGAGCCCCGCCACACGACCGTCGGCGTCCGCGTCGGCGAGGTCCAGGTCCACAACTGACTCATGCTGGGTGGGGGCGGCGGAGTGCTCATGTGCGCTCGGCGGCCG
>NZ_JBHYKH010000340.1:0-9846 GCF_042741275.1 Streptomyces sp. NPDC058964 | reverse complement strand
AAACTGTGCCGGACGCCGCGGGTGCCCGGGGGCCGGGTACCCGCCGCCGCCCCGGGGGGGGCCCGGCCCCGGCGGGCCCCGCCACGCGGTGCTGCCGGACGGCGGTGTCCTTGTCGCAAGCCGCCCCGCAGGACCGGCGAGGAGCGTCGCTCATCGCTCCTGAGTCGTCAACGCCTCGCGGGCCAGCCCGAGTTCCCGGGCGAGGGCCTCGTCGACCCACCGCTGCGCCCGGGATCTCGGGACGGTGCCCGCGTAGGACGTCAGCTGCACGGCGAGGCCGTCCAGCAGGGCCGTCAGCCGCAGTGCCGCATCGGCCGGGTCGGCGCAGCGGAACTCGCCCGCGGCCACGCCCTCGGCGATGACCTCGGCGATCGCCGCCTTCCACTGCCTGTCCAGATCCCGTGCCACCTCACGGAGGGCGGGCTCGCGCAGCGCCACCGCCCAGCCCTCGATCCACAGCCGCCAGCCCTTGGCCTGACCGGTGGGCGCGTACCAGCGCACGGCCGCCCGCAGCCGGCGCAGCGCGGTCGTACGGCGGCCCAGCAGCTTGCGCAGACGGGCCAGGTCGTCCTCGGCCGCGTAGGTGAACGCGGCGGCGACCAGCTTCTCCTTGGTCGAGAAGTGATACAGCACCAGCGCGTTGCTCACACCGAGGGCCGAGGCCACGTCGGCGATCCTGACCGCCGCCACGCCCCGCGCCTCGATCTGCTCGATGGCGGCACGCAGCAGTTCCTCTTGCCGCTCCGCCACGCTCAACCGCACCCTCGCCACGCGGTCAGCCTAATCCGTCGTCAAGGACAGCGCCGACGGCACCCCGCGGGGCGGGCGGGCGGAGCGGCCGGAGCGAGCCGTGGGCCGGGCGGTCGGTCCACGCACTGGTGGTCGATCCCTTTCGTGCATCTCCTGGGGCGGGCCCCGAGGCGCCGTTGCGGACGGAGGACGTGCCGTCCGTCCGCCGCCCACAGGCCGTGCACGGTCTTGCGACGGGCCCCGGGATCCGGCTCGTTGCGGACGCCGGGGTAGCGCTCGATCGGGGACTGCGGGTCGACGGCGGGCGTGGTGGGCTCGACGCTCCTCGTACGAATCGGCGGTGCGAAGTGCGACCGACTCTGCTGCCGCCGCCCTTCCGCCTCGGTTCCCGTCGGCCCGTGAGGTGCCCGGCGGGCGTCAGCGGTACCAGCCGAACCGGTCCGCGATCACCGGCAGCCGGTCGGCCACGATGGCGTGCGCGGCCGCCCGCGGTGTCGTTCCGTCCGCTTCCGCGCGGGCCAGCACGCGGTCGACGAGGGCCCGCATCGACCGCCGGGTGTGGGCGAACGCCTCGTCCGCGCAGGGGCCGATGTCCCCGAACAGCGTCCACCACCACCATGCGTTCGTACCGGAGTTGACCACCACGTCCGGCAGTACCGTCACCCCGCGCGCGGACAGCAGCTCCTCGGCCGCCGGGAGCACCGGCATGTTGGCCGCCTCGACGATCCAGCGGGCGGTGATCCGCTCCTGGTCCGCGGTGCCGATGGCGTACGACACGGCCGCGGGCACCAGCACGTCGGCGTCGGCGGACAGCCAGGCATCGCCCGGCAGTTCGCGGTCGTCGGGGCGCAGCGCGGCGCGGTCGACCGTGCCGTACGCGTCCCGTGCGGCGAGCAGCGCCTCGACGTCCAGACCCTCCGGGTCGGCGATCGTGCCCTTGATGTCGGCGACGGCCACGATCCGCAGGCCCGACCGCGCGAGGAAGCGCGCCGTGGCCCCGCCCATGGTGCCCAGGCCCTGCACGGCGACCCGCGTCCCGGCGTGCGGCACTCCGGCCCGGTCCAGGGCCGCGAGCACCGATTCGGCGACCCCGCAGCCGCCGACCAGCCCGTCGAGGCCGATGCCGTCCACCTCGACCTCGAACGCGTCCGCGAGCCTCCGGCGCGCCGCGGCCTCGTCGTCGAGCAGCGGGTACACGGCCTGGACGGAGGACACCAGCCCCGCCTCGGCGGCGGCGCGGTCGACCAGGTCCTGGGTGAGGCCGAGGTCCTCGCCGGTGGTCCAGAAACTCTCGATGCACGGCCGCATGGCGCGCAGATAGCGTACGAGCAGCCCGTACGCCTCCGGGGCCTGCGGATCGCAGTCGATGCCGCCCTTGGCGCCGCCCAGGGGCACGTAGCGGCTCTCCGGGTTGTAGTGCAGTGCCTCCTTCATCGTCATGCCGCGGGCGAGCCCGGTCACCTCGTCGAGGGTGCAGCCGGGACGCATCCGCAGACCGCCGCTGGCCACTCCCCGTACCAGCCGGTCGACGACCAGGAAGCCCTGCCGTCCGGTGACGTGGTCGGTCCAGACGAGCGACATGAGGGGGGCGGTCATGGGGGTGGACTCCTCGGCGGCGGCGGCGGCGAGCGGACGGGGCGGGGCGGTGGACCTGCGGGGTCCGGTGCCGGTTACTGAATCGTCGGTCAGTATCGAAAGCGCGGCCGAGCGGTGTCAACGCGAGGACGGACCACACGTGGACGGGAGGCGGCCCGCTGGTGACGCCGGAGCGCCGGTGGCCTTCGCGGGGGCCGGTGTCACCGGGTGGTGACCCCGGTGACCCCGGGTTGTCGGAGGGGCCGACCATAATGGATGACCTCAGCGACTCCACCTGGAGGTACCGTGACCGGTTTGCGTTCCCTGAGCTCCGGGCTCCGCGCGCTGCAGCCCGATGCCTTCGGCGCGGACCCGGGCGGTGAGCGCCTGGCGCGCATCCGCAGATCACCGCATTTCAAGGACGGTGTCTTCCAGAACCCCGGGGGCGCCGCCCGCACCCGGCCCTCCGGCTCGATGCTGGACTTCGCCAAGGTCTTCTTCGACAAGGAGCAGCGGCCCCGGCGCGCCCCGCGGGGCACGGTCCCGGTGCACGCCACCACTCTCGCCGACCTCGCCGGGCCGCCGGCCACCGGACTGCGGCTGACGTGGATGGGCCACTCCAGCGTGCTCGCGGAGATCGACGGACGGCGCGTGCTCTTCGACCCCGTCTGGGGCGAGCGCTGCTCGCCGTTCCCGTTCGCCGGGCCCAGGCGGCTGCACCCGGTCCCGGTCCCGCTGGAGGCGCTGGGCCCGGTCGACGTCGTGGTCATCTCGCACGACCACTACGACCACCTGGACATGCCCACGATCAGGGCGCTGGCCGGCACGGACACCCTGTTCGCCGTGCCGCTGGGTGTCGGCGCGCACCTCGAGCACTGGGGCGTCGCCGAGAGCCGGCTGCGCGAACTGGACTGGCACGAGGCGACCAAGGTCGGCGGCCTCACGCTGACGGCCACCCCGGCCCGCCACTTCTGCGGCCGCGGCCTGCGCAACACCCAGCACACGCTCTGGGCCTCCTGGGTCGTCGCCGCAGAGCGGCACCGGATCTACCACAGCGGCGACACCGGGTACTTCGACGGCTTCAAGGACATAGGCGCCGACCACGGTCCGTTCGACGCCACGATGATCCAGATCGGTGCCTACAGCGAGTTCTGGCCCGACATCCACATGACTCCCGAGGAGGGCATGCGAGCCCACCTCGATCTCCAGGGCGGCCGCCCGCACGGTGTGATGCTCCCGATCCACTGGGCCACCTTCAACCTGGCCACCCACGCGTGGGCGGACCCCGGCGAGGGGACCGTCGAGGCAGGCGCCGCGGCCGGCGCGCCGATCGCCCTGCCCCGCCCCGGCGAGCCCTTCGAACCGACCGCCGAGACCGTCCCGGCCGAGCCGTGGTGGCGCGGTGTGACCCTCCCCCCGGCCGGTGGCCGGCCGGCGCCCGGGGCTCGCCCGGACGCGACGCCGGTGACCGCGCCGGACCCGGCAGGGCCCGCCGGCACCAGGGCCGCGCGCCCCGACGCGACGGGCGGTGACGAGGCCGAGGGCAGCGGGGAGACCACTGCCGTTCCGGTCGGCTGACGCCTGGGTACATGACCCGGCGGGAACCCGCACGCACCGGGTTCCCGCGCGCGACAGGGGTGACAACGGGGGAGTGGGGGCGCGTGGACACCGGGTCGGAGCCGTACGTCCGTCTCGCCGGCCTGCGACAGCTGCATCGGGTCATGGCGGAGCTGAACACCGCGCGCAGCGTCGCGGACACGTTGCAGATCGTCGCGGACGGAGCGGTCGAGACCCTCGGCTACGGCCTGTCCGTGCTTCATCTCGTCCGCCCGGACGGCGATCTGGTCGTGGCGGCGGTCGCCGGGGACGCCGACGGCGCGGAGCTTTCCGGGCGGATCACACCCCGCCACGTGTGGGAGCGCCGTCTGTCGCTGGGCGAGGACTGGGGCCCCCTGCGTTACGTGCCGTACACCGAGGAGGCATTTCCCGAAGGCGACGATCTGCCGGCGTGGTCCGCCCCGGGGCCGTCGCTCCTCCCGGATGCCTGGCGGTCCGGTGACCGGCTGTTCGCACCGTTGCACATGGTCGGCGCGCACGGTGCGAGCAGCGAACTGCTCGGTGCGCTCTGCGTGGACCGGCCGCGCAACGGCAGGCGGCCCGGCGCCTGGGGACGCGAGGCCCTGGGGCTGTACGCGTTCCAGGCCGCGGCAGCGATCAGCGGCGCACGGCTGAGAGCCGACCTGCAACGCACGCTCGTGCGCCGCGAACAGGAACAGCAGGCACTGCGGGCCAGCGAGGAAAGTTTCCGGCAGGCGTTCGAGTACGCCCCCTCCGGCATGGTGATGTCCGAGATGGGCGGTGACCGGCACGGCCAGATCCTGCGCACCAACGACGCGCTGTGCCGGATGCTCGGCCGCCCCGCCGGCGAGCTGCGCCGCCTCTCGCTCTCCGATCTCGCGCACCCCGAGGACCTGGGCAAGCTCCTTGAGATCTCCGCGGAGGGGGGCCGTACGGAGCTCAGACTCCGCGGCCGCGAGGGCACGTACCTCTGGGTGTCGCTGCGCAACTCCGTCGTTGCGGACGCCTCCGACGGCACCCGCTTCCTGCTCACGCACATCGAGGACATCGAGGAGCGCAGGCACCGCGAGCTCCAGCTCGCCCACCGCGCCTCGCACGACGCCCTGACGGGGCTGCCGAACTCCGGCGAGCTGCGGGTACGCCTGCTCGGCAGACTCTGCGACAGCCCGGGTCAACGACCGGTCGAGGAGACGGGGCACGCCCATGTGATCGCCCCCGGCGCCGACGGGGCCGACGAGGTGGCGGGGCTTGCGGTGGTCTTCTGCGACCTCGCCGGACTGGCGGCGGTCAACGAGCGGTTCGGACGCGTCACCGGTGACGCGGTGCTGGTCGAGGTCGGCCACCGCCTGACGGACGGCCTGGGCGACCAGGGCATGGTGGCACGTCTCGGAGGCGACGAGTTCGTCGTGCTGGCCGAAGGGCTGCGCCCCGCGCAGTGCCGGCATCTGGTGGAGGGCCTGCGCAGAACCGTCGAGACACCGATGCTGCTGGACGGCCGCGTCGTGCGTGTCGGCGCCAGCTTCGGAACCGCCTGGGCACAGTGCGGAGCGTCGGTCGAGGACGTGCTGCGCGACGCGGATCTGCGGATGTACGAGGAGAAGCGGGGCCGGGCCGCCGCCCGGCACAGGACGACGGCGCAGCGCGCGCCCGCGACCGAGAGGCGTACCGCCCGCCCGGTACCGGACCTCCCCGGCGTCCCCTGGGTCCCGCATCGGCCCGCGGCACCGCGATCCGTCGTCCGGACCTGGGCCACGGGAGGGACGACGGCGCCTCCTTCGTCCGCGAACGTCGAGATCCGCTCCAGCCAGGAACTGTCCCGGCTCGTGGGCTCCGCGCACGCCCACCGTGTCGTCTGCCGGGGCGACGTGTCCGATCTGAGCCTGCTGCGTCACCTCCCGGCGCTGCGCTCCCTGGTGATCGCCGACAACACCGTGCTGACCCGTCTCGACGCGCTGGTGGGCTGCGAGAAGCTGCGTTTCCTCACGGTCCTGGGCTGTCTCGCGCTCAGTGACTGGGCCGGGGCGGCCCGAACGGGGGTGGTCTTCGTCGAGGTCGCGTCGCCGCGGACGGTCGAGTTTCTCGCCCCGCTGGCGGCGGCCCCCCGGCTGCGCGAACTGACCCTGCTGGAGGCGCCCGGCCCGGGCGGCGCGGACCTGGCGGAGCTGCGGCGGGCGCTGCCCGGGGTCCGGGTGCGTACGCGGGGATGAGCCGAGCGGCCTCGGGGAAGTGGGGCACGCCCACACCGTCCACTTCCCCGGGGCCGCTCAGCGCCTCAACCGGTTGTGCGTGTACAGCATTTCGTACTCCTGGTCGGGGGTCAGCGCCGACAGGCGCATGTGCTGCGAGGCGTACGAGTACGTGTCGACGTGACTGTGCGCGAAGAGGAACAGCAGCCTGGGGAACACCGACAGCAGGCGTCGCACCAGTTCGTCGTCGGGCTGTACGCCCAGAACGATCGTGACGGGCCCGGACTCCGCCTCCTCACGGGCGAGCCACCGGTTCAGCTGCTCGTCCTCCACGGTGTCGAACGCGAAGAACCTGTCGATCAGGAAGTCCCGTATCTCGGTGATCACGCCGTCGACGAAATCCATGCCGGGGCGGGGCACGGGGGTGCACGTCAGCCAGGGCTCGGGTGCCTCGCTCGCCCGCCGGACGTACATCTCGCCCGTCAGGGTCCGCTGCGCCGACAACAGGGCGACGCGGCCTTCCCCGACCGTGTCGCTGAGCATGCGCAACGCCCGTGCCGCGCTCGAGGGGACCCGGGCGAAGGGAACCACGACGTCCACGACATCCTGGCGGTGCTCCTTGTGCCTGAGGTGCGGCAGCAGCTCCCTCAGCGCCGCGCGCATCGCGCACGCCGTACCCTCCGCCGCGGCGGGACGCTCCATCAACAGGCCCGCCGAGACCACGTAGTTGGCGTGGTCGTGCGCGTAGGCGATGTGCTGCACGCCCAGTTCCCGCGCGATGCGGGACAGGATCGTCCCGGAGACGTCCCCGATGCGGCCGGCCACGTACTCGGTGACGCTGTGGTAGGGCAGGGCCCCGTACTCCTCGACCAGCGGCCGGAGCCGGTGCCCCACCTTGTCGGGCGGATGGGCCGGGCCGTCCGCGCCGGCCCAGTCGACCATGTCGAACCTGCCGAGGCCGAGGCGGTTGAGCGGGCTGCCGTCGAGATCGCTCCGCCGGACTCCGGGCAGCAGGACCGGCAGGACGAGGAAGCGTCGCCCGGTCACCTCCCACAGGGCCAGGGAGACGATGGCCTCCTGCAGGACGTAGTCCGATTCGAGCGCGTGCGGTGACAGCAGGAGAACCGCTCCCTGACAGTCGAACAGTTCGCGGTTCAGCTTCTCGTGCCACTGGTCGCCCGCCCGGAGGACGTCCTGGTCGATGACGGGCTCGCAGCCCCGTTCCGTCAGGAGCGCGGCGAAGGCATCGCGGTAGGCGACGCAGTCGCAGCCGGCAGCGGCGCACTTGCGCGCGCTGGAGCTGTGGCTGACGAAGATCTTGGGCCGAACCATGAACCGACTCCTGCGGATGCGACGTACGAGGTCCCATTGTGCGAGAGGCCGCGCTGCTCACGGTGTGAGAACGCTGAACCAGCGCGCGGAGCCCGCGGCCAGACCCACCGGCAGGGGAGCGTCGGAGGGCGAGGTGAGGACAGCGCCGTCGCCGAGATCCCGCAGCCGGACCGTGGTGCCCGGATCCCGCGGGCGGTACCGTGCGGTGGCCGGGATCTGCGCGAGATTGGTCAGGCACAGCACACGTTCCTCGCCGTGCCGCCGCTCGACGCCCAGGATGTGCGCGGAACCGGTGTCGAGGACCTCACACGAGCCGTGGGTCATGGCCAGATGGTTGTGCCGTAGTCCCAGCAGGGTGCGCAGCACGGATGCCTCCGGGGCGTCTTCGAGGAGCAGTTGGCCGGGCAGCACGGGGCAGCCGGGCAGCGCGAGCAGCACCGCCCCCGCTAGTCCGGCCGGCCCGGCCGACAGCGCGGGCGGGAGCGCGAGGCCCCACTGGAAGGCCTGGTGACCGCTCGTCCGGTACCTGGCCGAGAAGCAGTGCGCGACCTCGTCCCGCAGACGTGACATCGCCTGCTCGAAGGCGCCACCGGCCATCGAGCGGCTGCGGATGGTGAATCCCAGGGTGGAGATCAGGGAGGCCGCGGGCACCACGTGGAAGAGTCCGCGGCGGTCCTCCGGCACGGGGGAGGCGCACACGAGCATGCGGTCGTCGTATCCGTCGAGGAGATGGCGTACGTCCTCCAGCGCGGAGACCTCGACGGGCCCCCCGCCGATGAGCAGCAGCCCGTCGGCCTCCAGGTCCAGCCACAGACGGACGGCGTCCAGCGCGTCGACCCGCAGGGCGGACACGTCGAGTCCGACGGCCACGCGGGTTCCGCGCCGGTGTGCCGCGGCCACCAGACCCCCGATCCGTGACCGGTCCGGGTCGAGCCCGTGGCCGAAGTCGACGGCCAGACAGGTCACACCGGGCAGTTCGGCCAGGGCTTCCATACGTGCGGGCGACGACTCGACGAGGACGCATCCCTGCCCCCACGCGGGGCCGCCGCCCGCGAGGGACGGCGGCCCGGTGTCGGGCAGAATGCGATAACCGCGGCCGTCCTCCGTGCTCAGTTCGACGGGACCGCCGGCGCCCGCGACCACCCAGCCCCCGTCATCGGCCGCGAAGACCCACTGCGCGCAGAAGTGCAGGACCGTTTCCCGGCGTGCGGGGCCCGGGGCAAGGGGCAGTTCCACGAGCAGGAAGTCGTTGCCGACGAGCGCCACCCACTGACCGTCGGTGCTGACGGCGAGCGAGGACACCTGCCAGGGCGCCCGGCCGAGATCACGCCACTGCGCCACGTCGTCGGACCACTCGTCGGCCGCGGGGAAGGCGACGATCCGCCCGTCCGGACCGGCCCGGACGATCACGCGGTCGTCGTCGGGCGTCCGAAAGTGCGCGGTCGTCCGGGCCGGCGGATCCAGCGCGTCCGGCTCGTCGAGGGGCTGCGGTGCCGGAGCGTCCGGCCGTAACGGGTGATGACGCACCGCGCCGCCCTCGACGCAGGTCACGACCGAGCCGTCCGCGGCCAGCGTCACGCTGCGCCGTGCCGTCGGCGCCCCGTCGGGAGGGATGCGGAGGTACTCCGTGCCGCCGCCGTCGTGCACCACGATCGTCCCGTCCGCAAGCAGCACGGCGCAGTGCACCGGCCCGGTGGACGTCGCGCCGTGCGCGGTGACGGCGATGTCCACGGCGGTGCCCGGGTGGCTGAGGCTCATCCGCACCTCCCCGTCGGGACCGAGCCGCTGTACGACCGTCATCGGCAGGTGCACGCTCTGTCCTTCGAGGAGCTCCAGGCGAACCGGCTCCGCCGAGTGGGTCAGCGAACTCAGCGCGTCGATACGGACCTTGTGCCCGCTTCCGCCCGCGTGCACGATCTTCGAGCCCTCGGCAGGCGGCCTGCTGACGACGATGCCGTCCGACCGGGCACTCACCCCGACGGTCATGGTCCGCCGGACGAGAGCACGTGCCTCGGCCAGCACTCCGGCCGGCAGTCCCGGCAGGTCGGGCGGCTCCAGTCCCAGCCGCTCGCAGGAGGCGACCTGGATGCGCCGGACGTCCTCGCGTCCGAGCACCTCGTCCGGGAGTCTCGGCATGAGATGCAGAGCCCAGCGGCCCGTGTCGTCGGCGGCAGCCGGGGCGACCCCCCGGCCGGCCACCGCCCGCAGCACCCGGGCGGCGTGCCGGAGCACGCTGCGGTCCGTCTCCGCCGAGGGGGAGACGGTGGACCAGATCAGCTCCTCGTAAAGCCGTACGACGAGTGGTGCCCGCCCGTGTTCGGCGACGGTGAAGTCCCGCACCTCCCGCAGCAGCGCGGGTGAGCGCCGGGCGAGGCCGGCGCGCAGAAACCCGGCCGCCTCGGGGTCGAGCAGGAGCGTGTGGCTG
>NZ_JBHYKH010000339.1:0-9858 GCF_042741275.1 Streptomyces sp. NPDC058964 | reverse complement strand
GCCCGCGCGCGCGCGTGACCACGTGGTGGGCACAGTGGTGGGTCTCGCCGCCGTACCGCCCCTCGTTCCGCCGGCCGATGCCGGCGGGCTACCCCCGGGGGCCCGGGGCGGTGAGTGCGCGGCGGCCCGAGCAGGTGAGCAGCAGATCGGCGTACGAGTCGGCGGTGTACGTGATCTGCTGGGCGCAGCGGCCCACGGTGAGGCCGCCGAAGAACGGAGACTCGGCCAGTTCGCCCGTGTCCGTGGGCACTTCGGCCTACGGAGTCGGCCGCGGTCCGGGCGGTGTGGCCGGATCCCAGCGCTCGCAACGGCGCTGGACGCGGCCGAAGAAGTCCCGGGTGCCGCCCGCCACGTGTTCGGTAGCCACTTTCCCGAGCCCTTCCGCCGTGGATTCCACCCAGGGCGGAATGCCGGTCCCTTCCCCGGCCGCCCGGGGCTCCTAGGCTGAACAGGTGACCGAACAAGTGCCGAACCAAGCCCGCGTGATCCCGTTGCGTCCGGGGACCACCACCCGCCCGCAGGGACCGGCCGCCGAGCCCGGGGAGCCCCTGTGGCGCGACCTCGTCGGCGATGTGCTGCGCCGTGAGCGCCGGGCGCAGGAGCGCACGCTCAAGGACGTGGCCGACGCGGCCCGGATCTCGATGCCGTACCTCTCGGAGATCGAGCGCGGCCGCAAGGAGGCCTCCTCGGAGGTCCTCGCGGCCGCCGCCCACGCCCTCGGACTGGGTCTCGGCGATCTGCTGTCCCTGGCCCACGGCGAGCTGGCCCGGCAGTCCGGCCGGAGCCGCGGCACGTCGGCCACGCCTTACAAGGGACTGTGTCTGGCCGCCTGACGGAGCGCCGGACCGGCCGTCAGCCGACGCCCTTGTCCCGCAACTGCCGGAAGAAGGACCGTACATCGCCGATCAGCAGATCCGGCTCCTCCATGGCCGCGAAATGCCCTCCCCGGTCGAACTCCGTCCAGCGCACGATGTTCTCGGTGCGCTCCGCCCTGTGCCGCAGCGGCATCTGGGGTTCGGCCGGGAAGAGGGCGAGCGCGGTCGGCACGGTGGAGGGCTGCCCGGGCGCGGCGCTGCGGCCGGTGGCGTGCGCGCGCTCGTAGTAGATCCGGGCGGACGACCCGGCGGTTCCGGTGAGCCAGTACAGCATCACGTTCGTGAGCAGCCGGTCCCGGTCGACGGCCTCCTCCGGCAGTTCCTCGGAGTCGGTCCACTCGCGGAACTTCTCCACGATCCAAGCGAGTTGGCCGACGGGCGAGTCCGTCAGACCGTACGCCAGGGTCTGCGGCCGGGTCGACTGCTGGACGGCGTACCCCGTTCCCTCTCCGGACCAGGCGGCCCACCTGCGCCACGAGACGAGCGTGCGTTCCCGCTCCTCGGGTCCGAGTGCCGCCAGCTCCTCGGCCGTGGGCTCGGTGGCGGCCTGCGCGCCGGGCAGCAGGTTGAGGTGGACGCCGAGGACCCGGTCGGGATGGGCGCGGCCGAGTTCGCGGGAGATCGCCGCGCCCCAGTCGCCGCCCTGCGCGCCGAACCGGTCGTAGCCGAGCCGCCGCATCAACTCGGCCCAGGCGTCGGCGACCCGGCCGGCCTCCCAGCCCGGCTCCACGGTCGGCCCGGACAGCCCGAAGCCCGGGATGCCCGGCACCACGACGTGGAAGGCGTCGGCCGGATCGCCGCCGTGCGCGGCCGGATCTGCGAGCGGTCCGGCCACGTCGAGGAACTCGACGATCGAGCCCGGCCAGCCGTGGGTGATGATCAGCGCGGTGGCATCGGGCTCGGGGGAGCGGACGTGTGCGAAATGGACGTTCGCCCCGTCGATCGTGGTCGTGAACTGCGGCCACTCGTTGAGCCGCGCCTCCGCCGCCCGCCAGTCGTACTCGTGCCGCCAGTAGCGCACCAGCTCGCGCAGGTAGTCCGCCGGTACGCCGTACGCCCAGCCCACGCCGGGCAGGTCCGCGGGCCACCGGGTGCGGTCGAGCCGTTCGTGCAGGTCGTCAAGGTCGCTCTGGGGGATCGCGAGGCGGAAGGGCCGGATGCTCTCTGCGGGCGAAGACGTCATGGTCCGGATGCTAGCCGGGGCGGCCTTCCCACCCGTCCGGGTCAATCCTCCGCCCGGCCGATGAGTTTCGCGGCCACGATCGGTCGACACATGCAACCGTGCTCCACACCTCAGGAGGAAGCCGATGGCCACCGACGGATTCACCACGTGCCTCTGGTTCGACGACCAGGCCGAGGACGCCGCCCACTACTATGTCTCGATCTTCAAGAACTCCGGCGTCGGCAGGGTCGCCCGGTACCCCGAGGGAGCCCCTCGTCCCGCGGGCACCGTGCTGACCGTCGAGTTCACGGCGAACGGTCACAGGTTCGTCGCCCTGAACGGGGGCCCGGAGTTCAAGTTCAACGAGGCGATCTCCTTCCAGATCTTCTGCGAGAACCAGGAGGAGATCGACTACTACTGGACCAGGCTCACCGAGAGCGGCGGCGAGCCCGGACCGTGCGGCTGGCTCAAGGACAGGTACGGGGTGTCCTGGCAGGTCATCCCGGACCGGCTCGACGACATGATCAGCGACCCGGACCCGGCCAAGGCGGCACGCGCGACCCAGGCCATGCTGTCGATGCACAAGCTCGACATCGCCGCCCTGGAGAAGGCCTACGCGGGCGAGTGAGGATCCGTCCGGGTGCGGGGCACCGGCCCGCACCCCTGGGCGGATTCGGCGAGGATCTCCCGGATCACATGCCGTGAGTTCTCCGCCAGCGGGGGATTCGTCTCCCAGTAGTACGGCAGCTGGATCAGGGAGACCGACAGCGCCCAGCCCCGGCCGCGAGCCCACTCGGCGTCGTCGGCGCCGACGGTCTCGCGGAAGACGCCCCGGGCGCTAGCGGGCAGCAGGTTCCAGGCCACGATCAGATCGACCGCCGGATCGCCCACCCCCGCGCAGCCGAAGTCGATCACGGCACTCAGCCGGCGGTCGGCGACGAGGACGTTCCCGGGGGACAGGTCGCCGTGCGCCCAGAGCGGCGGACCGGTGTGCTCCGGGGCGGCGAGAGCCTCCTCCCAACGGGCGGTGACCGCCTCGGTGTCGACCCTGCCGTCCAGCTGTGCGATGGCCTCGCGCGTCGCCGTGTCCCGGGCCGCCAGCGGAACTCCCCGGGGGCAGGGCGGCCCGTCGTGTGCGTCGACGCGGCGCAGGGCGCCGACGAAACCGGCGAGGTCCCCGGCCAGCGACGCGGGCTCCGCCACCGCACCCGCGACGGGATTGCGCCCGTCGAGCCACCGGTACACGGACCAGGGCCAGGCGAAACCGGCGCCGGGCCTGCCCCGCCGCAGCGGCGCGGGGGTCGGGACGGGCAGCAGCGGCCCCAGCCGGGGCAGCCAGCGCTGCTCGTGCGCGACGCTGCCGACGGCACCGGGATACCGGGGCAGCCGTACGACCATGTCCGCGCCCAGCCGGAACATGGCGTTCTCCGTCCCCGAGGACCTCAGGCGCCGCACGCGCAGCGACGCCCACTCGGGGAACTGCGCGGCGATCAGCCGGCCGACCGTCGAGGCGTCGACGTCCACCTCGTCCTCACGCATCCTCGCGGCACACACGCGGCCCATTCCAGCGGCCGGCCGGCCCGCTGTCGAGCGAATTCCGGAGTGCGGGAAGGGGGTGGGCGGTGTCCCGGGACCCGCCCACTCCTCGCATCTGCCGGGTCAGACCCGGTCGGCCGCGATCATCAGGTACTGGAAGCTGCCGTTGCGGTACGCGGACAGGAACGTGTCCTCGATGCCGGTCACCAGGTGGTCGGCCTCCTTGCGCAGTTCCCAGTACGGCATCGTGGCCTCGGTCAGGTCCTCCACGTGGACCGGTACGAGGCGGTTGCGGGCCATCGCCCGGAAGTACTCCGACCTCGGGTGGATGTCGCAGATGTAGTGGGCGTTGATGAGGGACACCTCGCGCGAGGCCCGGCCGTAGGTGTCGTTGTAGCAGCCGGTGATCACCACATAGCGTCCGCCGCGCCGCAGCAGCCGGGCGTGCTCGGCGAACAGCAGGTCGAGCTCCACGTACATGGTGGACTCGTTGTTCCACGAGGCCGCGTAGGCACCGGACTCGAAGCCGGTGTCGAGCATGTTGCGGTGGTGGTAGCGCACCCTGTCGTCGATGTCCCGCTTGCGGGCCATCTCGTTGGCGAAGTCGGCCTGCTTGGCGGAGATGGTGACGCCGTCGGCGCGGCAGCCGTAGCGCAGGTTCGCCACCACGCTGCCACCGCCGCGCCCGCAGCCGGCGTCGAAGACCCGGTCGGTGGGGGAGAGCGGGCCGAGGTGCGAGGCGAGGAGCTCGGCCTGGGCGTGCTCCAGACGGTGCAGTTCGGCGGTGACCCGCTCCCTGCGCAGCGCGGGGTCGGTCTCGTCGAGCACGGTCCAGTCGACGTTTCCGACGCCGTAGTGGTGGTGGTACAGGTCGTCGATCTTGCCGAGCTCGAGGTTGACCGGGTTCTCCTCGGCGTTCCAGTAGTCCGCTACGCGGGTCTGGTACGTGGACTGGGCCGGCACCGGTGCGGTCGTGGTCCGGGCGACGGGGGCGGTGGTCAACAGTGACTCCTCGTGACGCGTCTGACGGTGTTTCGCTGAGCCGTGACTGCCGGTGCTGTCACCAGTAGTCCGGCAGGTGGTAGCGGTGGGTGTTGGTGGCGTGCCACTCGTGGTTGCCGGACACCCAGGCGGCGAGCCCCTGGACGTAGCGCTCCACGAGGGGCGAGGTGGCGGACAGGAGGGCGGACTCCTCCTCGAAGGCCTCCATGATCCGGTTGTGGATCCCGACGGACCTCAGATAGGCCGCCTTCAGTCCGCACCGGTCGTTGGCGGCCACGACCTGCGGCAGGTTGAGGTGGTCCGGGTCGCTCGCCAGCTCCTTGGTGAAGGAGTAGAGGTCGTTGACGATGGTGGTGGCGTTGCAGGCGAGCGCCGTGATCCGCTGGACCTCCGGGCGGGCGTAGAGCTGTTCCGGCAGTTCGTAGCCGTCCACGGCGTCGACGATCGACAGACAGGGCCGGAAGTTGTTGAACTGCCTCATCACCAGGTACTCCCAGACCCGCGGCACGTACCGGGTCTCCATCCAGGCGGCCTCGCCCAGATAGCCCATGTGCAGCCGGGCCATGTCGTGCACGAACCGGTCGGTCTGGCTCGGGGTCGCGAAGGCGGCGTAGTCCGCGAGGGCGAACTGGTACGAGCGCAGCGGCCCGTCGGCCCGCAGGCCCTGGCGCCACTCCTCCTCCAGCTCCGGGATGCCGTGGAAGGGGTCGAGCGCCGACTGGGCGATGATCAGCGGGCCGCCCAGACCGCGCCGTGATCCGCCCCGGCCCTCGTCCTCCTCGCAGTAGCAGGAGTCCACGATGTTCTCGGCGAGCAACAGCTTGCCCGCGGTGGTGAGGCGGTCCAGGTCCAGGGCGCCCGGATGCTGGAGTACGACGGCCCGGCCGAACTGGAAACCGGAGAAGTCCCCCTTCCAGGCCTGCGGGAACAGTTCCAGCTCACGGGCCCAGCATTCCAGCCGGCGGTCGATCTCGGCGGCCTTCTCCGGGTCGGCGGGCGCGGCCGGCCGGTGGTGCAGTCCGGGGATCACTCCGGTGCGCCGGACCGGGCGCATGCTCCGGGCGATGTCCGGCGGCCCGGGCAGCGGGTAGGAGTGGGTGGGTGTGCTCATGGTGTGCTCCAGGCCGTCAGTCGGCGGTACGGCCGATCTGGACGTTCTCGAGGATCCCCGCCGCGTCGGGGACGAGGATGGCCAGCGAGTAGTAGGCGGTGACGAGGTAGCTGACGATCGCCGCGGTGTCGATGCCCATGAAGCGGACGTTGAGGCCCGGCTGGTACTCCTCGGGGATGCCGGTCTGGTGGAGGCCGATGACACCCTGGTCGGCCTCTCCGGTGCGCAGCGCGATGATGCTGCTCGTGTGGTCGCCGGTGATCGGGATCTTGCTGCACGGGTAGATCGGCACGCCGCGCCAGGCCGGGATCCGGTGGCCGTCGACATGTGCGGTGCCGGGCACCAGGCCGCGCCTGTTGCACTGCCGGAAGAAGGCCGCGATGGCCTTCGGATGGGCCAGGAACACCTTCGTCCCGCGGCGCATCGAGAGCAGTTCGTCCATGTCGTCCGGGGTCGGCGGGCCGGTGAAGGCGCTGATGCGCTGCCCGTAGTCGACGTTGTGCAGCAGCCCGAACTCCCGGTTGTTGACCAGCTCCCACTCCTGGCGCTCGCGGATCTCCTCCACGGTCAGCCGGATCTGCTGCTCGGTCTGGTTCATCGGGTCGTTGTAGAGGTCGGCGACCCTGGTGTGCACCCGCAGCACGGTCTGGGTGAGGGACAACTCGTATTCGCGCGGGGCGAGTTCGTAGTCGACGAAGCCGCCGGGCAGCGTCGGCTCGCCCACGTGGCCGGCCTGCACCGGGACCTCGGCCTCGCCCTTGCGGTTCATGGGCTTGCGCTGCCGCTCGACGTACGCCTGCAGATGGGCCGCGAGGGACGGTGCCCGTGCGGTGACCTCCTCGACCACCGTCCAGGGCAGCGCCAGCACCACGCCCGCGGTCTCGGCCCGGACCGAGCTCAGCCACAGCGGGTCGGACTGGCCGACCGCCTCGTCGCCCATCTGGTCGCCGTCGGTGACGACGCCGATGACCTCCTCGTCGCCGTACTTGCCGGCGCTGTACCGGGTGAACCGGCCGTGGACGACGAGGTACGTCTCGGTCACGGGCTGCCCGGCCTCGAACAGGACCTGTCCGGCGCGCACTTCACGGACCTGGAACCGGGTGGCGAGTTCGCGCAGTACGTCCGTGTCGGGGTAGCCGCGCAGGACCGGCAGTTCCGTCAGCGTCTCCGGGATGACCCGGATGTCCTCGGCGCCGTTCTGCTCGAAGTGGACCCGGCCGCGCCCCGTGCTCAGCTGGAGGCGACGGTTGACCCGGTAGGCGCCGCCCTTCACGTCCACCCACGGCAGTGTCTTCAGCAGCCATCGCGAGGTGATGGCCTGCATCTGCGGTTCGGACTTGGTGGTCGTGGCGAGCTGGCGTGCCGCCCTGGTGCCGAGGCTGGTCGGCTGCCGGTCGGCGGAGGGGTCGGGGGCTGGTTCGTCGACGGCGGAACCGGTGGCGCTGTCCGGTGTGGACACATTCCCTCCAGCGGACGGGTGAACAGGGGGGACCGGATCGCTCGGTGGTGAGCGAGTTGGTGGTGCGCTTGGACAAGCCAAACAGCCTTGGTGATCTCCCGGTACGGCGCGAAAGGGGCGGTTTCGTTCCTTGGTGGTGCAAACCTGCCGTTCGGGGCGTACTGCACGGGCGCGGATGATCACGCGCCCGGCCTTCGCACCCGCACCCGGGCGCACGGGATCACTGGGCGTTTGCGCTCAGGAAAGATCGTTCACCAGCACCGCCGCGCCGCCGAAGCGGCCGGCCTTGAGGTCCCTCAGCGCCTGCGGGGCCTGCGAGAGCGGATAGTTGTGCGTCGTGGCGCGAACGTCGTACAGCGCGGCCCGGGCGAGGAACTCACGGCCGTCCGCGCGGGTGTTGGAGGTGACGCTGCGCAGTTCCTTCTCGTAGAAGAGGTCGGTCTCGTAGTGCAGGGGCGGTACGTCGCTCAGGTGGATGCCTGCGACCGCGAGGACCCCGCCCCGGTCCAGGGCCCGCAGCGCGACCGGTACCAGGTCGCCGACCGGTGCGAACAGGATCGCCCCGTCCAGGGGCTCCGGCGGCATGTCGTACGCCTCGCTCGCGGAGGCGGCGCCCAGCTCGGCGGCCAGCCGCCGCGCGTCCGCGCCGCGCGTCAGGACGTGCACGGTGGCCCCCTCGGCGAGCGCCACCTGGGCACACAGGTGGGCGCTGCCCCCGAATCCGTACAGCCCGAGCCGGCCGCCCGGCGGCAGCGAGGTGCGCAGGAGCGCGCGGTAGCCGATGATGCCGGCGCACAGCAGCGGCGCCAGGGCCACGTCGTCCAGGGCGCCCGGCAGCCGGTAGGCGAAGTCGGCCGGGACGGTCGTGTACTCCGCGTATCCGCCGTCGGCGTCCCAGCCGGTGTACCTCGATCGGGGGCACAGGTTCTCGGAGCCGCGCAGGCAGTACGCGCACTCGCCGTCGGTCCGGCGCAGCCAGGCCACGCCCACCCGGTCGCCCGGCATGAAGTGCTCCACGGCCGCACCGGCCCCGGCCACCACGCCGACCACCTCGTGCCCGGGAATCACCCCGGGCCGGCGTGCCGGCAGGTCCCCCTCGGTGACGTGCAGGTCGGTGCGGCAGACCCCGCAGGCCCGCACATGCACCAGGAGTTCGTCGTCCCGGGGCACGGGCACCGGCCGTTCGACGAACCGGAGGGCGTCCCCCTCGACCGGTCCGGGCCGGGCCACCGACCACGCCCGCATCGTGCCGGCGACAACCGAGTCCGTCATGTCACGCCCCGTCCTGCCGAAGGCCGCCGTCTCCGTCTCCAGTGTCGGGCAGCCCGCCCCGTTCGGCGCGCGGGCCGGCCGGTGGATGGCTAGCGTGAGGACCGTGACGAGTCGGGCGATCCGAGCCTGCGGAGAGGTATCGCACCATGGCTGTACAACCTGAAGGAACCCCCTGCTGGGCCGACGCGATGTTCGGCGACGTCGAGGGGGCGAAGAACTTCTACGGTGAGGTCCTCGGCTGGACCTTCGGCGAGTCGTCGTCGGAGTACGGCAACTACACGCAGGCCTATGCGGACGGCAAGGCGGTTGCGGCGGTCGTCCCGCCCATGCCCGGCCAGGAGGGGCAGTCCCAGTGGTGCCTGTACTTCGCCTCGCCGGACGCCGCCGCGACCGCGGACCGGATCCGGGCGAGCGGCGGCGAGGTGCTGATGGAGCCGATGCAGGTCGGTGAGTTCGGCACGATGTGCCTGGCCCGCGAGCCCAGCGGCGCCGTGTTCGGCGTGTGGCAGGGCGGCACCCACGAGGGCTTCGAGGCGACGGCGGTGCCCGGCGCGTACTGCTGGGCCGAGGTCTTCACCCGCGAGCCCGAGAAGGCGGACACCTTTTTCCGCGGGGTGTTCCCGTACACGGCCAAGCAGATCGACGATCCCTCGGTGGACTTCCGGATGTTCGACCTCGGCGGGAACACGGTCCTGGGCCGGATGAGGATGACCGAGGACTTCCCGCCCGAGGTGCCGTCGTACATCAACGTGTACTTCACCGTCGCCGACTGCGACGAGGCCGTTGCCAAGGCCACCAAGCTCGGTGCGGTCCTCCGGTTCGGACCCATGACCAGCCCGTTCGGCCGGTTCGCGGCCCTGAGCGACCCGCAGGGCGCGAACTTCTCGGTGATCGACGTCACGACCACCGAGGGAGAGATGCCCAGGACCACGGACGTCTGACCGGCCCGGACGGGCGGGCCGCCGGCCGTGGCATGATCGGGCCCATGCGTGAACGTGTTGTGGCCGCGTGCGACGGGGCTTCGAAGGGGAACCCCGGACCGGCGGGCTGGGCCTGGGTGGTGTCCGACGGCTCGGAGACGCCGGCCCGCTGGGAGGCGGGGCCGCTCGGCAGGGCGACGAACAACGTCGCCGAACTGACGGCGCTCGAGCGGCTGCTGGCCGCGACCGACCCGGAGCTTCCCCTCGAGATCCGGATGGACTCGCAGTACGCCATGAAGGCCGTCACCACCTGGCTGCCGGGCTGGAAGCGCAACGGCTGGAAGACGTCCGCGGGCAAGCCGGTCGCCAACCAGGACCTGGTGGTCCGCATCGACGAGCTGCTCGACGGCCGCTCCGTCGAGTTCCGCTACGTCGCCGCCCACCCGGTGGACGGCGACCCGCAGAACGAATTAGCCGACCGCGCGGCCCGCCAGGCGGCCGCGGTGCAGGAGCCCGCGGGC
>NZ_JBHYKH010000338.1:9602-9904 GCF_042741275.1 Streptomyces sp. NPDC058964 | reverse complement strand
GTTCCACCGCCGACGAAGGGCGCGCCGTGCAACAGGGCCTGACGGTCCCTCGGCCCCGTCTGCATCGACGGGTGGCGGGCAACATCCTCCACCGCCCTACATCTGGTTGCAACATTAAACTAGAGTTTGGGTCCGGACAACCCGGCCAGACGGACCCCTGCCTGATCGGCGCGACACTCGGGTGAGGGGCGCTCTGGACGGTGGAGGCCGGCCCAGGGGGGCGGGGAGCGGCCCCCAACGCGTTATTCTGGGTGGCGGCGGGGGGCGGGGGCGGGGCCGCCCACAGAGAGTGCGACTCCCCC
>NZ_JBHYKH010000338.1:0-9592 GCF_042741275.1 Streptomyces sp. NPDC058964 | reverse complement strand
GTGAGGGGCGCTCTGGACGGTGGCCGCCGGCCATGGCCGGCGTTTCGGCCTCCGCATCGCTTATTACGGGATCCGTCGGCCGGCGGCGGCCGTCGCACGCAAGAAGTCGAGCATCACCCGCAGGTGGATTGGCGGCGATCGGCTCAACCACGCCGACGAGAAGTCCGCCTTCCCGCCCAAATTCGCCGCTGCGGTTCGACGAGTTGGGCGCCCTGGGCGTCCAAGCTGTCACGTTTGACATTCCGCGCCATTTCGCGGAGTACCTGGCGCCGCTTGCCGCTTGCCGCTTGCCGCTTGCCGCTCACTGCGATGTGTCGGGATGCCGAGGAGCTCGCGGCGCTCGGGCCGTTCCGGCAGGCGGTACTGCTGCAGGGCTGGTTCCTTGACCAGTCCTGCGTGCACGGTCTGCTTAACCGTCCCGCCCGTAATCCCGTACTCATGCTCGGAGCACAAATGGGAGGAGGCATGGCTCTTCGCTCATTCGCGAATCTGGATGCGGATCGCGAACTCATCACGAATGGCCACGCAGTTGGGGGGCGAGAGATTCCATGATCTGCGTGAGTGCATAATTGCGGACATGAACGGTCTGTCGCTGCCAAAAATTCCCGCAGGGGCAAACTGGCAGCATCCCAGGAATTTGATCGGCCGAAATCCTGAATGGAACAGTTTCCCTGACGGCAGGGTCACGTCCGGAGAAGTGGTGTGCGGGCTCCCGCCTGACCTGGGCGTTCGCCCCGGCGTCGGAGCGAGTGCCCGGATACAAGAACGCCGGCGTAGTGGCCTGAAGTCCGGTGTGTGATCACGCGAGCCCCGGGGGAGCGAGCGGACGTCGTGGGAGTTGGTTCTGCATGATGACGACGCCATGCAGAACGTGCAGGAGAACGAGGAAACGGGGCCGAGTGCCGTCGGCGCATCGCCGGTCTGCGGAACGAAAACGCGCCGTGCAACTCCCGCCCTGGCTCCCCAGATCCCTGGGGTGCCGTCGAAGCCACGACGCCCTCGTCGCGCGTGGTGCTCACACCTGGTGTACGAGTCCCGCCACCAGCGCGGCCACCCCGCCCTGGACCACCGCCAGGACGGCCTCCTTGGCGCCGGCGGCGACGGCGCGGCCGAGGGCCTGGAGACGGCGCGGCTGCAAGTGCACGGCGGCCACGACGGCTCCGGGGTCGACGACCGTGCCGTCCGGCGACACCATGCCGGCACTGTGGAGGTCGACGATGAAGGAGCGAAGCTCCTCGACCGCGGCGTCCAATTCGGCGCGGGAGAGGCCCGCGCCGTTGACCGCCTGAACGTTGTGATCGCCGACCTGCTTGTACTGGGTCCCAGTGACCTTGTCCCCGCGCACGTAATCCGACATGCGTTCGCCCTTTCGGTGTTCGATGGGATACGTAAGGCAAATTCCGTCAGCTGAACATGCGATTCCCTGAGCCGGTCTGCTTGTACTGCTGATCGGCCTTGTCGCCCATCACGACGTCTCCCCGTACATCCACGTGAATGGCTTCGAACGGCGGGTCCTCGATGGCGTCGACAATGATCCCCTTGATGCGCTGGATCTCGTTCAGATCGGCGCCCATCAAAGCTGTGTACTGGGTACCCGCCGTTTCGATCATGAGGGCATACCGGATACGCCGGAAAAACAGCCGGTACAGCAGTAGGGTCAGCAGGATGACCACTCCGGCGCTGCCCGCGACTATCACAATGTCAGCCGCCTCGCGCGCGATTCGCGCGGTGTCGGGGTCGACCTCGGAAGGCAGCCGGGGCGGAATCATGACAGCCGCGACGATGAGGATGATCAAGGGGAGAATCTGCTGGATTGGATGGAGCGTCGCGAGCTTTCCCGCCCACCGGATGCGCAGGGTCTGCACCCTGGAGATATTCGCCAGGGGGTAGGCTTCATGGCCTATTTGAACAACTCTTCGACTGATGGTGATGTGGCCGACCCGCTTCTTCGCCATATGGCAATTCCCCCGACCCCTGAGCGGACTTGGCTCTGGAATTCACTGTCCAGAAGTATCCTCCGACGGCATTGCGTCAACAACCCGTTTCCGGGATTTGGAGGCGGAGGGGCCATGGCGTCTGGTGGGTGGCAAGGGGCCAGGGTTTCAGCGTAGTTGGGAGGGATCTGGTTCGTGATGACCCGTCGGCTCAGCGGTCACCCGGGAACGAGATAGCCACGGACTCCCAAGATCATGGAGTTCTCGACGCCCCGTGATCCGAGTGGAAGCCCGTGCCCGCCGACGCGTCATCGCCGATCCCACCTGCTCTTGACCAACTCGGCGGCCAGCAGGCCCGGCACGCGGGTCGCACCCGCGCGCCGGGCCTGCTGGATCGGCTGGCCGAGCGGCCCGATCCGCGTGATCCGCACGGAGTACGACACGCCCTGGTCGTCGTGCTCGCGCTCACCGAGTGCGCGCTACTGGCGGGGGTCAGGTGCCGGCCGGCGGTCGGCGAGTGGATCGCCGACGCCTCGCCGCAGGTGCTGCAAGCTGTCGGCGCGCGTCCCGACCTTCTGCTTCCCAAGCGGCTCCTGCCTTCGGACCATATGGGGCAGGGACCGGCAAACCTTTGGGTTGGCGGATCGATTCGGGTGAGGTCCGGCCAGGGCCCGGTGGGGAGATGGCGGGAGGTCGGACGACCCTGACGGGGGCAAGGGCACCGTGCGCCCCGGGCAAGAGCTATGCGGATTCAGCGGCGGCGAGGCCACGGGCGGTGGCCTGCAGGAGGTGTGTGAGCCGCGGCTCGAAGCCCAGCGCGACGTGCCCCCAGCGCGGCTCCTGTGCGTAGAGCTCGGCAAGTGTGGGGGTGGGGTGGGAGACCTGCCAGAGGTTGGCGGCCAGTCCCAGCGCCACCGTGATGAGATCCTGGACCTGCGCGGCGGTCATGCTGCCGGCGGTCGTCAGGGCTTCGACAACGGCGTCGAAGGCGGCGAATGAGTTGGTCTTGAAGCGACGGGCGCGCTCGAGGCCCACTTCGCCTTCGAGGCTGAGTGGTACATGGGTGAGCAGGTCGCAGAAGAGTGGCTGCGCGGCCAACGTGGTTGCCACCACGGCTGCGGTCTGGTCCGGGGTGAGGTCACTGACGTCGGCGAGGTGAGCGGTTAGGGTGCCGCGCCACTGATTCCAGCCGCGCTCGGCCAATTCGAGGAGGAGTTCCTCCTTGCTGTCGAAGTAGCGCCGGACGGCGGAGGGGTGCAGGCCGGCGGCCTCGGTGACGGCCGCGAGGGTGATGTGACGGACGCCGCCACGGTCGGCTGCCAGTGCACGTGCGGCGTCCAACATGTCTTCGGCGCGGCGGAGTTTGGCCTCTTCCGAACGGGCTCTTCGCTGCATACCCCACACATTATCGCACGGCGGATGCGTTACTGAACTTCGGCTCGTCAGGGTGACATCGCGCTGTCGAGGGTGAGCCGGTCCCGGTGGTGAAGCCGTCGAGGGCGTCTGGGCCGTACCGGAGGCGTTTGAGCCGATTGCGGGCGAGCGTTTCCACGCGGTCCAGGGCGACGACGGCGAGGTTGGCCAGGCCGCGTTTGACGTGTGCCCATACCCCCTCGATGGGGGTGAGGCCGGGCGAGTAGGCGGGCAGCAGGAACACCGTCAGCCACTCACACTCGGCGATCAACTCGCGCATGGCGTGTAAGAAGTGGCTGTTCAGCCGGTCCACACCAGCACGATCGGCGTCTTGACGAGCTGGTGGGTGCCGTCGATCAGCGCGGTGAAGTCGCGCTCGCCCATGCTGCGACGCTTGCCCTTGCCCGCGACATGGGTGCGAAGTTGGTGGCACAGCCGGGTGCGCGAACAGGGCCGCCTCGCGATCGGTCCGGCAACCGACAGTCGTCCCGAGTGCCGCCCGCAGCGCGCTGGTGCACCACTTCTCTGTCGGACCGTCGGGCGGCGCGGTTACCGCTCCAGCAGGTCGCCGGGGTTGTCTATGCGTGCGAAGGTGTGGAAGAAACCGTTCTCCAGGCGGCGGTGGACGATTCGCCAGCCCTCCGGCCTTCGCTCCAGGCGGTCGTGCCACAGACCGGTGTGGATGACGTTGGCGCGGCCGTCTCGCGTCTCATGTGTGTGGAAGAAGGGAGACGTCGCGGTCGCCCGGTCGCCGTCGACGACGACGGTCGCGTAGCCCTCGCGGTGCTGCCACAGGCCGAACAACTTGCCCAGACCCGCAGTGCCCTTGCGGTCCGTGCCGCGCATGAAGTCGATGTAGTCGGCGAGGCCGATCTCGGAGCTCTGGCCGACGTCGGAGGCGTCGATGACGGCGTCCCGGGAGAAGACCTCGGCCCACTGGGCCATCAGGTCCTGATCCGTGTTGTTGCCCTGGTGCAGGTCCTGTCCGAGGCCGTACCTGGCGATGACGTCCTGGACCGCGATCCGGTCCAGGAGGTAGCGGACGTCGGTTTCTGAAGTCATGTGTCTTGTCCTTGCGCTGCGAAGAAACGCTGTGGGTGGCGGTGGTGAAGGCTGGTGACCGGCTACTGGGCACGCCCGGCTGTATGCGCGGGCATGCGGGTATGCGGGCGTGCGGGCCATGGCGCGTGGTGTCGCGAGCATGTGTGGTTGCGGGCTCGGCCACACCGGAAGGGACCGCCGAACATCGGGGGTCGCCGCGGGTCGCGGAAGGTGAAGGTTTCTTGCGATGAGGCGCCCGCCAGGCAGTGCTCGCGTCTGCGGGATTCGGTCCTGCCTCGACGATGGCTGGTGTGCAGAGTGGGTGAGGCCGGTCAGACGGTCAGCACCAGGCGTCCCGGGACCCGGCGCTCTTCGAGGAGTCGGTGCGCTTGCGCTGCCTGGGAGAGAGGAAGTTCGTCGACCCGTAGCGTCAGTTCTCCGCTCGCGAGAAGGCTGACGACCTGCTCGGCGGCAGGGCGGGCGGCGCCGGGGTTGGCGTGCAGGAAGCCCCCGACCTCGAAGCCGAGCATGCCTGCGCTCCTGTGCCACAGGTCGTCGCCGGTGACTGGGGTGTCGGGGGTGCGGGAGGCGTGGCCCAGCAGGAGGATGCGACCGAGGGGCGCCAGGATGTCCAGGCTGGCGGCGCGTACGTCACCGCCGACGGGGTCGACGACGACATCGATCAGTTGGCCGTCCAGGTCCTCCACGAACCGGTCACTGGTGAACACCGCGTCCAGACCAAGGAGTTCGGCGTCTTTGATCCGAGCCGGGGAGGAGACTGTGCCGGTGACACGGGAAGCGCCCAGGGAACGGGCCACCGCGACAAAGGGGGCGGCCAGGCCGCCGGCCACGCCGTGCACCAGCATGCTCTCTCCCTTCTGGAGATGTGCCACTCGGGTGAGGGCGAGGTAGGCGGTGGTGGCGTTGGGCAGGGCGGCGACGGCCTGCGCGGGGTCCACACCCGTGTCCTTGAGGGAGATGGTCATGGCCGCCTGGGCGAGGGTGACCGAGGCGTAACCGCCAAGGCTGACCTGGGAGAGGGTGACGACCGGTTCCCCGACCTGAAAGCCGGTCACTCCGTCGCCGAGTTCGCGGACGGTTCCGGCTACTTCCAGGCCTGGCACCAGGGGTGGCTGGGGCAGGTCGGGCCGTCCGGCGAGGTCTCCCCGTCGGAAGAACACATCCACCAGGCCCACCGCGGCGTGGGTGGTGTCGATGCTGATCTGGCCCCGCCCCGGCCGGGGATCGGGTAGCTCCGTCTCGGTCAGAACCTGCGGTCCGCCGAATTCGTTGATGACGATTGCACGCATGTCACTCTCCGAACTGCTTCGATCTCATCTGGTTGCCCCGGTCGACGGAAGTGCCGTCCGGGTGGTCGTCGGCTACCGAGAGCCCTCGGGGCTGTGTCGCCGGTTGCATCGAAAAAGTTAACGCAATCGGATTGCGCTGTCAACGCAACTCAATTGCGTTAAATCTGCTCCATTGCAGGGTGGGTTGAGGTGGGTAACGCATGCAAATTGCGTTACCTTGGGTGGTGCGGCTCATCGACCTGGCTTCCAGCGCGCCCGCTCGGCCGATCACAAGGCGCAGCGGGCCAACGACCTCATGGAAGCCCCGCATGTGGCAGGGGCACGGTGACTGGGCCCGAGCAGTTGCCGCGCGCCTCGCACACCGCAGGGGCCTGGCCTCCGCGGACCTGGTGCGCTTCCTGGTCACCACGCTCGCCGAGCGGCCACTGCTGTGCGACCTCCATGGCGCCCCACATTCCAGCGCACCGCGTTCGAGCTCTAGACGCGGTTCAGGGTCCGGTCGAGGACAGGCTCAGCGGTATGGCGGGGCCAGTTCCGCCTCTGGGCTTCAGCGGAGCCGGCGTCTCGGACATCGCCTTCGACAAGGTCTTGCATGGGGCAGCCTCTGGCACGATCAGCGACACGGTCGGGTAGTGGGGATGAGGACCCGACCTGGACGGATGAATCATCGGCTGCCGCAGTGACGGCTGCGGTGCCGATTCAGCCAGTGAGGTCGGCGTCACGGGCCAGGAGTGCGGCTTGGACCCGGTTGGAGAGCTCCAAGCAGGTCAGAATGCGGCTCACGTGAGCCTTGACGGTGCTTTCCCGCATGCCGAGGGCAGCGGCGATCTCGGCGTTGGTCTCCCCTCGGGCGAGCCGTCCGAGGACGTCGCGCTCGCGCGGGGTGAGGCGGCCTATCCGGGCACGAGCCCGGTCTCCCGCAGGGCGTGCCGTGTGGTGGTAGCGGTCGATGAGGCGGCGGGCGGCTGCGGGATGGAGCATCGCCGACCCGGCGGCGACCAGGTGGACGGCACGCAGGATCTCCGCCGGATCGCAGTCTTTGAGCAGGAAACCGTCAGCCCCCGCGGCGAGCGCGTTGTAGACGTACTCGTCGAGGTCGAACGTGGTCAGGGTGATCACCCTCGGCGGGTGGGGCAGGGCGCGCAGCCGGGCGGTTGCGGTGATGCCGTCCATGCGCGGCATCCGTACGTCGACCAGGGCGACGTCGACGCGGTGTGCGATGGCCTGTTCAACGGCGTGCAGGCCGTCCACGGCCTGGGCGACGACCTCGATGGTGTCGTCGCCGGCGAGGAGATCGGCCAGGCCGAGCCGGACGAGGGCGTCGTCATCGACGATCATGGCGCGGATCACGAGAGAGGGCCGTTCTGTCCGATGGCGGAGTGGGGGATGCGCGCGAGGAGGTGCCAGGCACCGTCACCGGCCCGCCCGGCGTGGAGGCTGCCGCCGAGGGCTTCGACGCGTTCACGCAGGCCGACCAGGCCGAAGCCGGACGGCGCCGGACGCTCGACACGCCTGCCGGTGGCATTGGTGACCTTCACTTCGACTGCCGGCGGCCCGTAGTGGACGTGCAGCGTGACCGGGGCGTTGCCGGCGTGCTTGCGAGCGTTGGTCAGGGCCTCCTGGACCAGGCGGAAGACCGCGAGCCGGTGCGCGGCCGGCACGTGCTCCGGCCGGCCGTCGACGGCCGCCTCGACGTGTTGGCCCGCGGCGCGTGCCTGCTCGATCAGGTCGTCGACCTGCCGCAGGGCCGGTGCCCGGTCCTGCACACGCTCCGAGTGTCCGGGGGTGCGGAGGGCACCGAGGACGTCACGCAGATCGTTGAGGGCCTCGGTGGAGGCCGTGCGCAACAGCGCGAGGCGCTCGACGACCGGTGCGGGCAGCGCGTCCGATCGGTTGGCCAGAACACCGGTGTGCAGGGCGATCAGGCTCAGCCGGTGGGCCAGGACATCGTGCATCTCGGCGGCGATCGCGGTCCGTTCGGACAGCCGGGTGGCCCGCTCACGCAGGTCGCGCTCGGTGCGAAGATGATCCAGTTGCGCGGCAAGTGCGTCGGCCAGACGGCGCCTGTTGCCCGCCCACATCCCGAGAGTCAGGACCAGGGCCAGCAGCAGGGCGGAGCCGTACGAGCGGGAAGCCCACACACTCAGCTGCGTCCTGCCGAACACGTTCAGCACCGTGGCGACGGCCGCGCAGCAGACGGCCTGCCTGCCACGTCCCCGCACGGTGAACTCGAAGACGACGACCAGCAGGGGCAGGATCAGGCCATACTCGCCCGCCACAGCCGTGGCGACCACGGCGCTCGGCATCGGCCGCCGGCGCCGAAACGCCACCGCACCAGCGCCGAGCAGCGCGACTCCTACCACCACTGTGACGTGGCTGCCGCCCGAAGCGAGGACGGCGTCCAGCGCGGACAGGACCGAGACCGCGCCCACCATCACGCTCTCCGCCCACCACGGCCAGCGCATCTCTTTCGTGTCTTTCACCGGGCCAAGCCTAGGCAGCCCGTCGGCCGAGGCACCCCCTACTTTCGTCGCCCCCCTTCATCGCAGATCGGCGGATCTCCCCGGCACGGACCGTGCCTAGCGTCGAGGCCATGAACGACTTGACCACCTCCTGTAAGCATGTTCCCGCTCAGCGTCACGCCGAGGCCTGGACGTTCCTGATCGAGGCGGTGCGGGACATACGCACCACCGGCGCCATCGCCCCCAGCAGCCGACGCCTGGCCCGATCCCTCGTCGAGCCGCTGCGCGAGCAGGCCGGGCGGCGGCTGACGGTCCTGGAGGCAGGGGCGGGGACGGGGGCGGTCACCCGTGCGCTGATCCCTCTGCTGAGCACGGGCAGCCACCTGGACATCGTGGAGGCCAACGCCGTCTTCGCCGGCCGTCTGTGTCGTCTGGTCCGCGCCCATCCGCTCCTGGCGGATTGTCCGGAGCGGGTGCGAGTCCACCACACCCCGGTCGAGGAACTGGTCACCGACCGCCGCTACGACGTGATCGTCTCCGGGCTGCCTTTCACCAACTTCGCCCCCGGCCAAGTCGAGACGATCATGTGCCGGTACCGGGAACTGCTCCGCCCGGGAGGGGTGCTGACCTACTTCGCCTACCTGGGCTCCGGTCCCCTGCGCGCCCTGGCGGCCTCTCGGGCCGAGGTACGCCGACACCGGGCTGTGCAAGCAGTCCTGGCGCGCCAGCGAGGCCGGTACACGACCGGTTGCAGGACAGTGTGGGGCAACCTGCCGCCTGCCAGGGTGTGGCGCCTGCGCGCCCACGCTGCCGAGCCCGCGGTGTGCGACTCGTGCCCCGACACGGTCGGGACGGCGCAGTGAGTGTGCTGTGCGTCCTGCTCAGCCATGAGTCGGGCACGGCCGCGTACGGGGTGCTGGCCGCCGCCGTGCTGGCCGAGTCCGCCCTGCTGGTGGGCGTCTTCGTGCCGTCCTTCACGCTGCTGCTGACCGCTGGTGCCCTTGCCCGCACCGGCCCCCTGAACCTCCCCGTCGTCGTCGCGGTCGCCGCGCTGGCCGCGGTGGTCGGCGACGCGCTCGGCCATTGCACCGGCCGCCTGGGAGGCCGCATGCGCGCAGGGCGGTTCGGGCGCCGCGTCCCTGGCACGGCCTGGAGGCGGGCGGAGGCCCTCATGCATGCGCACGGCGGTCGGGCCGTGTTCATCGGCCGGTTCCTGCCGGTGGTCCGTACCCTCGGCCCGCACCTGGCCGGCGCCGTCCACCTGCCCTACCGGCGCATCGCGCCGTACAGCGCGCTGGCCTCGGTCCTGTGGGCGGGCTCAGAAGCCGGCGCCGGATACGCGGCGGTCGCCTGCGCAGGGCCCCACGGCGCCGGCGGGGGATGGACAGCAGCAGCCGGCGTCGGCGCAGCCGGAGGTGCCGCCCGTGCCCGC